>CAIOSS010001072.1 GCA_903860995.1 uncultured delta proteobacterium
CATCGTCGCCAGCATCGTCACGGCCCGTTTGGTCCGCGCCGCCTGACCGAGATCCGCGTGTACCAACTCCGAACGCGCCCAGGTCTGATAGCTCTCCATCGATCAGGTCGAGCTCTCGCGGGAGCCTCGCGCCAGCGCACCTACACTTTTGGCCAATGCGTAGCCATTCATGGAGAGGGGCGCGCGGCAGCGGGGGTGAGGTCTGCGCGAGCTTCGACGCATGGCCCGATTGCGCTCGCGACAACAGCCGTGTCAGGAGGTCACAGCCTCGACGACCTCCCTCCGGCCGACCCCGTCGGGGCGAAGGTCACCTACGACGACGGCCGCCACGACAACGGGTGGTCGACACCCGCGGAGGTGCGCCACCTCTGAGGGCGGGGTCGCGCGGCGACGTTCAGGGGAACTCCACCCGGCGGAACCCGTACCGCTCACAGAGCTCGCGCTCGAAGCCCGGCAGGTGGGCGCGCCCCATGACGGCGAGCGCGGGCCCCGCGTCGGGGTGGTCGGCGAGCAGGCGCACCATGCCGTCGGCCATCAGCGTGTCGCGCGCCGTGAGGATCGCGGCCATCGGGTGCAGCAGCCAGCTCCACGGGTGGCGCCGCAGGAGCAGGGCGGGCGGGAGCAGCAGCACCATGTGCCACTGGAGGGCGACGTTGACCCAGCGGAGCGCGGCGTCGAGCCCATCGAGCGCGCCGCCCGGGACGACGAGGCGCAGCGCGGCGACCGCGAGGTGCGCGAAGAAGGTCGCGAACATCACGGACATGGAGAGCGATGCGACGTGCAGCGAGAGCGGCGCTCGCGCGGTGCGCTCGAGCTCCTCGGTGTGGCCGTGCGAAGCCTGCTTCGCCTCGACGATGGTACTGCCCTTGACCATCCCAAGGGTGAGCGCGCGCAGCGCGAGGCGCGGGAGGTAGATCAGCCAGCGCAGGACGCCGCCCGCGAGGATCTGCTTCGCCTGGAAGGTCTCGACGCCGCGGAGCGCGACCTCCTCGACGACCTCGCGGCCGAGCGCGGCGGCGGGGGCGAGCTTCACGTGCGCCTCGCCGAGCGCCACGACGAGTCGGGCTTCGGGTCCGGGCCCGACGAGCAGGCGCACGGCGTAGCTGAGGGGCATCTGGTGCGCCCGCAGCAGCGCGGCGCGCGCTCCGGGGGTCAGGGCGTCGGCGGTGGTGGGCATCGGGGTGGCGGAGTGTACGGGCGATCGCCGACGCTCGCCCACGCCATCAGTCCCCGGTCTCACCGTAGTGGTGGCGACGGCGTCCATGGAAGCCCCGTCTCGCAGTCGACGTGGCGCAGCGACACCCCCTCGGGCGACACCTCGATCACGCCGAACACGATCGGCAGCTTGAAGCGACGCGGCCCGACCGATCCCGGGTTGAACACCGTCAGGCCCCGGTCGTGCGCCGCGAAGGGGACGTGCGAGTGACCGCACACCACCATCCCCGCGCCGCTCGCCCGCGCGAGGCGCCCCACGTCGGCGCGCACCCGCGTGCGATCGACCGCGATGTGCGTCAGCAGCAGCTTCAGCAGCACCCGCTCGCCGTCGCACACCGCCCCGTGGACGACGTCGGGTAGCTCCGTGGCGCGGGCGTCGATGTTGCCGCGCACCGCCGTCACGGGCGCGAGCGACGAGAGCAGCCGGAGCACCGCGAGGTCACCGACGTCGCCCGCATGCAGGATGCGGTGCGGCGCCACGTCGGCGATGCGCGCCGCGAGCGCGGGGTGGGGCGCGGAGTGCGTGTCGGCCACCACCGCGAGGCGCAGGGCGCCGTCGACCAGCGCGAAGGTCTCGCTCGCCTCGGCCAGCAGGGGTGGCGGGGCTCGCCTCATGGGCTCGTGCAGTGCCGTCGGACCGGTGCCCGCGTCAAGCGCTCGAGGCCCTCGCCACGCGACCGCAGGGAAGGGGGGCTCACGAACCCAGGCCGTTCTGGCACCGTCGCCCTGTTTGATGTCCAGAGGGTGGTGATCCACGACCGAGCCGCGCGAGCGATCGCTACCGCCCCAGCACCACCAGCGTGTGCGTCCCCGCGGAGCCGCCGCACGCCACCTCCACCACGCCCGTGCGCTCGTCCCTCGCGGCCGCGATGGGCGCTCCGTCGCAGCGCACCTCGAAGGCCGCCGCGAAGTCCCCCGGCGACGGCACGTACACCCGGTGCGGCCCGCGTTGGTTCGCCTGCGCCCTGAACACCATCTCGAAGCGCCGCGCGCTCCCGTCGTAGGACCACTGCACCGGATCGCCCGCGATCGCCTCCGGCCGCACCCGCGCGAGCATCCGCCGCGCCTCCGGCCGCTCGCGCCAGGAGTCCGCCACGGCGTCGTACTCGTGCAGCCCCCACGCCCCCTGCGAGCGCTCCTTCCACACCCAGTACATGGCCCCGGCCTGGTACTCCGCCTGGAGGTCTTGCATGAAGCGGTGGTAGTCGGCGGTGCGCGTCCCGCGCGGGTCGTAGCCCCACTCGGTGATGAGCAGCGGCGCGCCCCACGCGGCGGCCTCGGTGCGGGCGCTCTCGGTCGCCCCGCGGAGGTCGTCCACGGTGAAGGCCGCGAGCTGCGCGGGCGTTCCCGTGAAGGCCAGCGGGTACGTGTGCGGCGCGTACACCCCGCCGCTCACCGGGAACCTCTCCCTCGACCGCGCCGATCGGTTCGTCGCGAGCCGCCCGGTGCTGTCCGGCTCGAACACGATGAGGTGCCCCGGGTCTGCCTCGCGCAGCGCCCGCGCGACCTGGGCGTTGAGCCGTTGCACCTGCGACTCCGCGGCGACGGGCTCGTTGAAGACCTCGTAGCCCAGCACCGCCGCGTCGCCGCGAAACCGCTGCGCCACCGCGGTCGCCATGCGGGTGTACCGCCCGCGCAGCCGCTCGCCCTCCGCGCCGTCGCCGAAGAAGGTCGCGAAGGCCCGGAGCACCTGCGCCGAGGTGCGGCGCGCCCCCAGGTCGGTGAGGGGTCCCTGGAGGAGCTGGTCGGGCGCGGGGACGATGGCCCATCGCGGCGCACCGTCCTCGCCGATCTCCTTCGAGTACGCGTCCTGGTGCAGGTCGAGGAGCACGAGGAGCCCCGCCGCGCGGGCGAGGTCGACCACCGCCGCGACGCGGTCGAGGTAGGCCGCGCTGAAGGGCGCGCCGTCTTCGGGCTCGACGCCCGACCACTGCATCGGGAGGCGCAGGACGTTGAAGCCCATCGCGCGCATCGACGCCGCGTCCGCCGCCGTGAACGACGGGATGGGCTGCAGTGGCGTGCGCCCCATGTCGAGGGTGACGTCGAAGACGCCGTCGACGCGCGCGTTGATGCCGTGCACGATGACCACGCGGCCCATCGCGTCGACGAGGTGACCGCAGCGCGTGGAGAGCGGCGCGAAGGGCCCCGCGACCTCGGCGCACGCGGGGACCGCGCCGTCGGGGGCGTCCGCGACGGCGACGTCCGCCGGCCCGCCGTCAGGGCGCGGGGTCGGGGCGTCGTCGCAGCCGAGGAGGGGTAGGGCGATCGCGAGCGGTAGGAAGTGGTGGCGCATCGGAGGGGTGGCGGATGGTACCTGTACCCCGCGGACAGTCATCCCTTCTTCCAGGCCAGGACCTGCGGGGTCCTTCTGGCCGTCTTGCGAGGGGTCGAGCGCGCCGAGGCCCCGCCCGCCCACGATGCTCCGGCGCACCGGTCCCGTCGACCGGTCAGCGGGTCAGGTCGCGCGGCCCGCGGGCGGGCGCTCCCCTCCCGGGGGCGGGGTACCCGGTGATCCGGGCCCGACGAGGCCCGAGCGCCAGGCGCGCATGGGGGATTAGGCGCCGCGCAAAGCAGGCTACCATGGCGGCATGTCTGAGCCTCGCGCCAGCGCGCCCCCCGGTCGATCAGCGGCCGCCGCCGGGGGCCGCCCCTCGAAGCCCTCCTCGGTGCGGCTGATGACGACCCGCCGCGGAGAGTTCCCGCAGATCCAGGCCATCGGCCATCGCGCGCCCTTCTACGAAGACATCTATCACAGCATCCTCACGCGGCCCTGGTGGCAGTTCTTCCTGGTCGCCTGCGGCGTCTTCCTGGGCGTGAACGCCGTCTTCGCCGGGCTCTACATGGCGCAGGCCGGCGCCATCGCCAACGCGCGCTCCTCCTCCTTCGAGGACGCCTTCTTCTTCAGCGTGCAGACCATGGCCACCATCGGCTACGGCGGCATGGCCCCCGCGACGCGCTTCGCCCACATCATCGTCACCGTCGAGGCCCTGACCGGCACGCTGTACACCGCGCTGCTGACGGGGCTGACCTTCGCCAAGTTCGCGCGGCCCCGCGCCCGGGTGCTCTTCTCGGAGAAGGCCGTCGTCGCGCCGCGCAACGGCGTGCCGCACCTCATGTTCCGCATGGCCAACTGGCGGCGGAACAACATCGTCGAGGCGCAGCTCCGGGTGGTGCTCCTCGTGATCGAGCGCACGACGGAGGGCGAGGAGATGCGCCGCCCCATCGAGCTGCCGCTCGTCCGCGACCGCAACGCGGTGTTCATCCTGACCTGGTCCGCCATGCACCGCATCGACGAGACGAGCCCGTTCTACGGGCCAGACGCGGCGGAGCGGCTGCGGGCCATGGGGGCGCAAATCTTCCTGACCATCACCGGCACGGACGAGACCATCGGGCAGACAGTGCACGCACGCTACGCCTACGAGCTGAACGACATCCTCTGGGACTGGCGCTTCGTGGACGTGCTGCGGGTCCTGCCCGACGGCACCCGCGTCATCGACTACGCGAGGTTCCACGAGGTGAGCCCGATTGACACCGCCCGCCGCGGCTGATCGCATCGCCTGCCGCCGTCATGCCGAAGCCGCTCGCCCACGTCACCATCGCGCTCCGACGGGTGCTCGGGTTCTACCAGCCGGTCACCCCGTCGCCCGCGAGCAGCCAGCGGCACGCGATGGCCGTCCCGGGCTACACCAGCGACGACCACCGCGGTCGCATCTTCCTCAACGCCGACCTCACCGGCGCCTTCAAGAAGGACACCCAGCTCATCCAGCTCACGGCCCCGTGACCGCCGAGGGTGGCCCCATCCCCCATAGGCGTTAACCGATGGATGCCGATGCGGGCGGGGCAAGCCTACCGCTGCGAAGTTAGGGCGAATATCCTTGGAAATCCGATGGTTGGGTGCCCGCCATCGACTCGAAAACGGCGGCCCCGTTGCGAAAACGTGGC
>CAIOSS010001073.1 GCA_903860995.1 uncultured delta proteobacterium
AGGCCGCCACCTCGCGCCCGCCGTCGTACCCGTGCCTGCGCTGCGCGCGCAGGGTCTCGGCGCGGCGGCGCATCCAGCTCCGGCGCGGGTCGAGAAGCACCGCGTCGCGGGCGAGGGTGAAGGCCTCCTCGATCTGGCCGGAGCGCTCGGCGGCGCGGGAGCGCTCGGCCATGCGCTCGGCGGCGCGCTGCACCAGCGAGGCGGTCCCGGGGTCGCGGCGGCCGAAGCGCAGGGCCTCCGCAGCGAGCTCCGTGGCCATCGGGAACTGCGACCGCGAGGCGAGCGTGAGCCCGTGCTCGGCGAGGGCGCGGGCGTAGCGCGACACCAGCAGGCGGGCGTCGGTCTCGGTCTCGTCGAGGGCGCGCAAGCGGAGGGAGAGCACCAGGCGGCGCGCGTCGTGGAGGCGGCCGTGGGCGAGGAGATCGTTCATGGTGGCGCGGAGCAGGTCGAGCTCGCGCCGGGCCTCTCCCCGGGCGACGGTGACGGTGCCCAGCGTCGCCTCGGCCTGGTCGTTGCGCCATCGGATCTCGTAGCGCCCCGCGGGGAGCACGAGGCGCGCCCGGGCCCACGGGCGCTCGCCCGCGAAGAGGCCCGACACCGGAACGATGTCACCCATCAGGTGCAGCGGGACCGAGACCCGCGCTCCCCCTTGCAGGGGCTCGGCGACGATGCTCCCGGGTACGGCCTCGTTGGCGTGCGCGTACGTGACCTCGACGCGCAGAGCGCCGCCGGGGTCGAGCCCGCGCGCCGAGAGGGTGTAGCCCTCGATGCGGCCGTTGGGGCCCGACGAGAAGCGCGGGCCCTGGTGGGCTTCTTCGGTCCACGGTGCGGCGAGGCTCTCGCGCCGGACGTAGTTGCTGGCGTCGTCGTGCTCGGCGCCGATGAAGCCCGGCAGGCGGAGGTATGCCTCCTCCAGCTCCTCGAGGCGCTCGAGGTTGACGGCGGCGTACCAGGCGCCGTGCAGGTGGACGAAGGTCGGGCGGCGCTCGTGGAAGATGGCCTCGCGCATCCCTGGCTCGTCCTGCGGGTGGGTGCGGGCGATGGCGACGTCGCCGAGGCCGAAGAGGTCGATGACCTCCAGGCCCGAGTCGTAGCTCATGCCGCCCACGTCGGGGTCGAGCACCGAGGCGTGGCGGAGCTCTAGGGTGCGGGCGGCGGCGGCGAAGTACCGGGCGCGGCCCCGGACGACGGAGAACTCCAGGGTGTCGTGGCGGTGCGTGGTGGCGAAGCGCGCGGGGTAGTGGTGCGTCGTCTCCTTGATGACCAGCCACGCGGCGAAGGGTGTGAGCGCGATGGCGACGGGGGCGCGCAGGCTGCGAGGGGCGGCCACGACCACGACCCGGGCGAGGGCGCGCACGCCCTCGGCGAAGCCCAGCGCGAGCAGCGGGAGGACGTAGGTGAGGAAGCGCCACTCCTCCATCCAGTCGCCGTGGGAGTAGACGGGGAAGAAGAGCCCGGCGGCGATGCTGAGCAGCAGCGCGACGCGGGCGACCGGGGCGCGGAGCGCGAGGAGCAGCGCGGGGACCAGCGCCAGGGCGCGGGTGAGGTCGTAGGTGCGGATGAACTGACGGAGGTAGACCCAGCCGGCGGAGTCGAACTTCGTGAGGTCCTTACCGAAGTCGAAGGTTCGTTTCTTCGTGTAGAAGCTGTTGGGGAAGGGCCACGCGAAGTAGGCGAGTCGGAAGAGCTCGAGCGCGCCGACCATCAGCGCGAGGGTGAGGGCCCAGGTGAGGTCCTGCTTGCGGGGCTTGCCGGTGACGATGCGCAGGCCGCGGGCGAGGGCGACCGCGACGGCGTAGAGGGCGCCGTCGGGGCGGGTGGCGAAGAGCAGCCCGAGGGTGACCGACGACCAGGGGAAGCGCGCGCCGTCATGCTCCTCCCAGGCGAGCGCGGTGAGGGTCGCCGCCGCCAGGAACTGGAACAGCCCGTTCTCGAGGCCCGCGGTGGTCCAGAGGGCGGAGTGGGCGAAGGTCGCGGCGATGAGCGGGGCGACGAGGTCGAAGTAGCGCGGGCGGCGCTGGTAGGCGACCGCGGGGAAGGCCGCGATCGCGCAGAGCGCGAAGCCCGCGAAGGCCAGGCCGAGTACCTTGGAGAGGGTCTCGTGGGTGATGCCGAGGCCGTCGGCGGGGGCCAGCAGCAGGATCCAGAGGAAGTTGGTGGCGGCCTCGACGCGCTCGGCGCCGGGGGTGAGCACGAGGCCGTCGCCGTTCCAGAGGTTGCGGGCGTAGGAGTAGGAGATGCCCGCGTCGTCGACGGTGAAATCCCAGGTGCGTCCGACGTTGGCGCCGAAGAAGCAGAGCACGGCGCCCAGCAGCGCGAGCCATGGGAGGGTCGGGGCGAAGGCGCTCGGGCGGCGCATGGGCGGCGGAACCTAAACCGGGAACGGGCCGTCTGTCGCGCGAGACCGACGCGAAGTCAGCCCGCGACCTCACGGAAGAGGCGCGCGAGGTTCATGGAGGTGAGCGCGTCGCAGCGCACCTCGAAGGGGCGGGCCTGGAGGTACGCGGCGAAGATGGGGCCGTCGTCGGGCCAGAGGCCGGGGTCGAGCGCGAGGCCCACGAAGGCGCGCATCGCCGCGGGGAGCTTGGGGAGCAGTGCGTCGAGGCGCGCGCGGGCCTGGCGCAACACCTCGCGCTTGGCCTCGATGCCGACCGAGCGGTCGGCCATGCGGATGACCTCGGCGTGGCCCCACGGGCGCTCGCCGGTGACGGCCTTGGCGCCCATGAGCGCGAGGGCCACGAGGTCGCGGTGGCGCAGGAACATCCGCCGGTCGCGCGGGTCGGCGCTCTCGACGAGGGGCGAGGAGACCAGGAAGTTGAGGTGCGTCCAGTCGGGGGTGACGAGGTCGAGGCCGACGGGGAGGGGGTCGATGAGCGTGACCTTGCCCTCTTCGTCGAAGAGGACGTTCTCGGGCTTCAGGTCGCCGTGCGGCCAGTGCAGGTCGTGGAGCTGATGGATCTCCTCGGCGAGGCGCGCGACGTCCTTCGGGGAGGTGGGGTCGAGCGTGCGCCCTCGGAGGCGCGGCATCACGTAGGCCTGCCGGGCGTCGACGGTGAGCTGCGAGGTGACGGTGATGACCGCCGGGTGCTCAGCCTCGCGGATGCGGCTGACCTCGCCGAGCAGCACGCGGTTGCAGCGACCGAGCTCGGTGGGAGGGATGAAGCGCGGCCCGAGGCCCTCCTCGGAGAGCTTGGGGGCGCGCAGCCGGTGCACCGTCTTCTCGCCGAGGGCGCCGTCGTGCTCTCCGGCGTGGGGCCACGCGACCTTCACCGCGACGGGCTTGGACTCGTAGGTGGCGGCGAAGACCACCCCGATGCCTCCGCGACCCAGGACGCCTTCAACGGTGTAGCCCCGGACATCGAGGGCGCTGATGGCGTCGATGTATTCGCTGGAGATGACTCGGGGGGACGTCACGGTTGCCCGCAGTGTAACGGGGGCCGCGGGCGGAATGGCAACAATCGGCGCGGCGCGGGGGCGTATCGGGGGGCAGAAGGCGGTTCAGCGCCCGGGGGCGACCCGATCGCGATACGCCGCGCGCGCCACGGGGTCCTCGAAGGCCGCTGAATGCCGGTCGATCCAGGACGCGGCGCGGCGGTCCAATCGGTCGGCGTCGACCGCGCGGTCCGAGCGCCGGGCCGCTGCCGCCGCGGGCAGTACGAGCGGCCGCTCGGCATAGCCACCGCCTGATCCCGCGGCGTCCATCTCCTCGACGGCCTCGACGGCCCGGAGGCGACCCTCCTCGATGCGGCCCAGTCCGACCAGCGCGCGGCTCCACCGGGAGTGCATGAGCCACCGTCGCACCGGCGGTGTGCTGCGAGATCGCCATCCCGACGCCCAGCGCGCGCGTCGGCGTACGAGCCCCGGAGCCGCGCCTCGCCCACCGCGAGCCGCGCCCGCGCGGCGCTCCAGCTCGCCCAGGTTGTCGCGCGAGAACACCACCATGAGCGACGACCCGCCGCCCCCGGCGTAACGGTGAATCGCCTCGCGCATCAGCGCGAGCCGCGGGGCGAGCGAAACTGCTGGCGCTGCGGGGTGTAGCGGGGCGCCGTTCGTGAATCGTTCCCACGATTGGCGCGGGTGCATGCGCAGCGTCGGCGTCCGCTGCCCACGGCGTCGACCACCCGCGATGGCGAGCCGGGGCCGATCGCGGCGCTCCGCCGACCGACCACAGGTCGTGCGGGGCGGGTGCACCGCAAACCTCCGCCGTGGGAAGCTCGCGCCATGGAACGTTGCAGGGCGGTGTACTCCGAGGAAATCGCAGCGAGCGCCGAGGCGGTGTTCGACCTCGTTCACGACTACGACCGCAGGCTCTCCTGGGACACGCTGCTGCGGGACGCCCGCGTCGAGGACGGGCGGGCGCCCGGGGTCGGCGCCGTGGCGGCGTGCACGGGGCGGTGGTTCGTCGGGGGAACGTGCTTTCGCACGCGGTACATGAGCTTTCGCCGCGGCGAGGTGGCCGCGGTGAAGCTCGTCGGGGGCGTCTTGCTCTTCGAAGACTGGGCGGCGTCGATTCGCCACCAGCCCATCGGCCCGATGCGAAGCCGCGTGGTCTATACCCTGTCGTTCACGGTGCGACCGCGCGTGCTCGCGTGGCTGCTCGGGCCAGCGCTTTCACGAGTGTTCGGCGTCGAGACGCGCCGTCGCCTCCGGGCGCTCCGCGCGGCCTTCGCGCAGCGCGACGCTTGACGGGACCGTCAGCCCGCGAGCGGCCGCAGCGCGCCGCCCGCGACGAGGTCGACCACGCGCGCGGCGCGCACCCAGGGGAGGCCCCGCGGCGCTCGACCCTGTCGCGGGGGACTCCCTCGGAAACAACTATCTATTTTTGGTCGGCGGCGCGACGCGGGCCCCGGGCGGGGGCTCGCCGCACGCGGGCGTGTCGCCGCCGGCGCACGCCTGACGAAACAGCGCCTGCGCGCGCTGAGGCCCTCCGGGCAGCACGCCATCGCGGATGAACACCGCGAGGTCGCGACACCCCAGCGCGTGGCCCCCGTCGCACGCGCGCCGCAGGCCGCGCTCGGCGCGTGGAAGGTCGCGCGGCACGTTCGTCCCCTGGGCGAGTTCGGTGCCGAGCGCCGCGCAGCCGCGCAAGGCGCCGAGGTCGCACCCCTGCTGGATGAACTCCAGCGCGGCGACGTGCTCGGCCTGCGAGGTCCCCGCTGCGAAGCCCATCGCGCCGAGGTTGAGACACGCGCCCGCGTTTCGGAGCTCGCAGGATCGGGCAAAGCTCCGCCGCGCCCCGACGGGGTCGCGCGGACCGCCCGCCCCGCCCACGCCGTCGCGCAGCAGCACGCCGTGTGTGTCGCAGCTCAGCGCATCGTTGGCGGCGCAGGCGCGGTCGAGGGGCTCCATGGCCGCGGGCTGCACCGTCGGGGGGTCGTTGAGCACGCGAAACGCTGCGAGGCGCCCGCAGCCGACGACGCTCCCCAACGCGCACGATCGCTCGAAGCTGCGGCGGGCCTCGACGGGATCGGAGACCGCAGAGAGGGCGCCGAGGCTCCAACACGCCTCGCGGCTGCCCAGTTCACACGCACGCCGCGCCGAGACGATCGCGGCGCCGCGGTCGTGGAGGTCCCAGTCTTGATAGACGCTGAGGTTGCCGCAGGCCATGGCGAGGTTGGCCGCGCACCCGCGGGAGAAGAGCTCGCTGGCGCGACGACGATCGCGGAGCGGGGGCGACGATTCGTAGAGTACCACCCCCTCCTCGACGCACGCGGCGATGCTCCCCAGCGCGCAGCCCCGGGCGTAGTAGGCACGCCTCTGCGCTGCGCCCTGGGCGGCCTGCCCTGCGAGCATGCAGGCCGAGACGAGCCCGAGGTCGCAGCCCTTCGCGGGGTCGCGCCCGGAGCGGTTGACGAGGCGGTCGCAGCCCGCGGTGAGCAGCGCGGCGAGGAGAAGTGCGAGCACCGACCGAGGCATCGGACGCGCGCTCTTGACGCCACCTGCGCGCGCGACTCGAAGCGCGAGATGCCCGCCG
>CAIOSS010001074.1 GCA_903860995.1 uncultured delta proteobacterium
GCCCGCCCGGCCCGAGCCGACCCACCCGAGCCGACCCGACCCGCCACGACCCGTCCCGCCGCCCATCCGACCCGCGACCCACCCGCGACGACCCGTCCCGCCGCCCGATCCGACCCGGCCCAACCCGGCCGACCGCGCTTGCGCCCCAAACCCCGCCGACGCCGAGCCCTCGCACCGCGGCCCCACCGACGCCGACGGTCGGACTCACGGTCGACCGCGACCATGACGGCGTGCCCGACGCGAGCGACCCCTGCCCCGCCGAGGCGCCGGACTGGCTGCCCGACCCCGCGCGCCCGGGCTGTCCCCTCCCCGACCGTGACCGCGACCTCGTGCCCGACGCGAGCGACGTGTGCCCCGCCGTCGGGGGTGCCCCCCACGAGGAGGCGCCGCTGCACGGCTGCCCCGGCGCGATCCGCGTCGACGGCCAGCGGCTGCGCATCGACGAGCCGCTGGTCTTCGACATCGTGCGGCTGCGGCGCGCGAGCTACCCCGCGCTGCGCGAGCTGCTCTCGGTGCTGCGCACGCTCCCCGCGGCGGTGCGGGTCACCATCGTGGGTCACGCCGCGGCCGAGCCCGATCCCATCGGGCGGTTGCAGCTCGCGGCCGACCGCGGGCGTGCCGTGCTCTCGTGGCTCGAGGCGCACGACCTCCGCCGAGAGCACGTCGTCACGGCGACCGCCCCCCCGGCGGGCGTCACCGCGGTGCCCGACCCCGCGACGGTCGAGTCCGTGGACATCTGGCTGACGCGCCCCTGAGCGTTTGGGGGCGTAGGCCTACTTCGGGTTGATGCTGACGACCGGGAGCATCGCGGCGGTGAGCCGCGCGGCCGTGTGCACGTCGCGGACGCCGGCCTCGGCGCAGTTGACCGCGAGCTGGGAGAGCTTCTGGTCGGCGCCGAAGACGGGCCCCTGGGTGGGCTCGGTAGGCACCGTTCCCTTCGGGGGGATGCGGCAGGTGCTGAGGTCGATGCCGTGCTTCGAGGCGAGGGCGTGGATGTCCGCGAGGGTGTCGTCGTACGAGCCCGGGTCGCGGTTGATGTTGACGATCATCGTGGCGACGACGGAGGGGATCTTCACCGTCATCCGCGGGTCGTCCGGGAAGAACAGCTCCTTGGCGCGGAGCTGCTGGTCGGCCACGAGGATCTCGAGGTTGACCGATGGGATGAGCGCGGGGTGGGTGAGCTGCTCGACGCTCTTGCCCTCTTCCTTGAAGAAGTCGCCGCGGCGCTCGGCCCCCTTGCTGCGGAAGAAGTACGCGCAGCCGGTGCTCGGGCCGGAGTTACCGCTGAGCGACAGGCCGCGCTCGAACTTGCCCACCTGCGTGGCCGCGAGGCAGTTGACGATGCCCGTCCAGACGTCAGGGATGCTGCTGGTGAAGTAGGTCCCGCCGGAGAGTTCGCGGACGCGCTCGATGACGTCGCGTCGCACGAAGGACGTGTAGATGGACGGCAGCGCGCCGAAGCCCAGCGACCAGTCGTAGAAGCGCGCGAGCAGCGCCCGGGCGTCGATCATCTGGAAGCCGGCGCCGGTGTGGACGAAGAGCCGCCCGCGGTTGAGCGGCTCGAGCGCGTTGTCCCACCAGTACGTGTACTTCTGCCAGGTGAGCACCTCCAGCGGCGCGAGGGCGAAGATGTCGCTGGCGAGGCGCATCCCGTCGGGCATGAGCGCGTCGTCGTCGCCCATATAGAAGACGTACTCGCCCTCGCAGAGCTCGAGCGCCGCCTCCCAGTTGGCGGCCATCGGGAGCACCCGCGGCGAGCGCTGGTACTTCACCTTCGGCGTGCGGAACTGCCGCACCACCTCCCAGGTCTCCGGGCTGCTGCAGTTGTCCTGCACGATCAGCTCGTAGTCGTCGAAGCCCTGGAAGAGCACGCTCTGCATCGCGTACGCGAGCGTCGCGGCCCGCTCGCGGGTGGGGATGACGATCGAGAAGCGGGGGCGGGTCAACGGTGATCTCCCGGGTCGTGGCGGCGCCGAGGAGCC
>CAIOSS010001075.1 GCA_903860995.1 uncultured delta proteobacterium
AGCACTGGCAGTGCGCGATGGCGGCCCCGTCGCCGCCCGGCGCGCCCGCCACCGCGAGGCCCGTCGAGTGCGCGTAGAACACCTCCTCACCCGCGAAGTTGTCCGCCGCCCCGCGCGGCACGAGGGTCGCGGGGTCGAGCACCCGCGCGTACGAGAGCCGCGGTCGCCAGCCGGGCGGCCCCTCGGCGCCGCGCGTCGGTCGCGGCCCCGTCTCCTGCCAGCCCACCACCACCCCGCCCGCGTGGGCCGCGATCACGGCGCCGTACCCGCCGCGCCCCTCGGTCACCACGACGCCACCCGGCGTTGCCGCGCCGCACAGCTGCGCGAAGACCATCGCTGCGATCATCGCGCGAGCCTACCGAATCCCGCGCCCGCTCACACCCTCGGCGCCGCGGCCCGCTTCAGCCAGTGGATCATCGGCTCGGTGCCGGTGGCCACCTGCAGCGGCACCCCCGCGCTCGCCAGCCACGACCGGTGCTTCGCCAGCCGCGCGCGCTCCTCCTCCAGGAACAAGCCCTCCACCGCCTCGCGCGCGCTCGCCTCGTCGCGCGTGAGCCCGGCCGGCACCGCGCCGATGAAGCGCTCCCCCGCCAGCGCCACCACGCTCACCCGGTGCCGCGCCTTGCGCAGCGCGCCCACGGTCAGCCGCAGCTCGTCCGTCGCCGCGAGGGCGTCGAGGTCGGTGAGCACGATCACCGTCCGCGCCTCGCGCGCGCCATGCCCCGCCGCCCGCAGCGCGTGCATCAGCCCGATGCTCTTCGCCGCGCCGCTCGGGTCGTGCCGCATCGGCAGCGGGATCGCCCGCGCCCGGCAGAAGGCCCGCAGCGCCCGCCCCACCGGGTCGGCCGCCCGCACCGGGAGCTTCATCGCGGCGTCGCCCTCGGTAGCCCGCTCGATCCACCGGAGCATCGTCACCCGGGCCTCGTACGCGGTGGCGCCGCGCAGCGCGTCGACGCCCTCCTGCTCGCGGAAGTACCGCGCCACGGTCTCGATCAGCGCCTCGTCGTCGACGTCCGTGAGGTCGTCGTCGACCACGGCGCGCAGCTCCACCGCCGAGGCCACCAGCGCCCGCAGGTGCGCCGCCCCGTCGCCCGGCTCGACCCGCGTCACCACCCGCCGGTCGAAGCCGATGAGCCCGAGGCCGTCGCCGGTGCTCGCGCTCGCCCGCGCGGCCTGCGCCACCAGCTCGATCGCGTGGTCGATGCGGCCGCGGCCCCGCTCGTCGCCGCGCATCGTCGCCGAGGCGTCCACCACCAGCACCCGCGTGGCCTGCGACTCGTCCTCGGTCTCGCGCACCAGCAGCCGCCCTCGCCGCGCGCTCGCCGCCCAGGCGATGCGGCGGAAGGGATCGCCCGGCCGGTGCTCCCGAAGCTCCCGCAGCTCGGGCCCCTCGCCCGCGCGCCGCACGCTCCGCCCCGCCCGCGCGCTCGCCGCCGTGGCCCGCAGGGTGGTCGTCATCGGTCGGGTGGAGAAGCCCCGCGGCGCCACCTCCACCACCAGGGGATTGGGGAAATACAGCGGGACCCACGCGAGCCCGAGCGGCCCCGCCAGGGTCATCCACGCGCCGTGCAGCACGTGGCGCCCCGCGTAGGTGGGCCGCACCTGCAGGTCGAAGCTCACCGCCGTGTGCGCCGGCAGCTCGACGCGCGCGCCCTTCTGCCGCGTGTACCGGACGCCCGCCGAGAGCGCGAGCCGCGGCGTCGACAGTGTCAGCGCCTCCCCCGTCGGGTTGCGCAGCACCACGCGCACGACCACCGGCTCGTCGGGCCGGCGCGGGCCGTCCTCGTGCGCGAGCACCCACCACGAGAACTCCAGCCGCGAGCGCCGCATCCGCCGCGCCATCGGCGAGGCGATCACCCACGCGAGCCCGACGCCCGTCACCACCGCGCTGCCCGCCAGCGCCAGGGGCGCGACCCCGCCGAGCACCCCGCCGAGGGTCAGCGCCGCCGCCCCCGCCAGGATCACCCGCCCGCTGTAGCTCAGCGACGGCATCGGGGTCTCAGCGTCCGCTCACCGCGCGGCCGTGCTGCGCCGCCCCGTCGCGCGCGTCGAGCCGACGGTACGGCACCCGCGCGAGCGCCTCGTCTACCAGCGCCGCGGGCGACGCGCCCTCGGACTCCGCCTCGGCCCCGAGCAGGATGCGGTGCGCCATCACAGGCTGCGCCACGCGCTTCAGGTCGTCGGGCAGCACGAAGCCGCGGCCGTCGATGAGCGCCACCGCGCGCGCCGCGAGCACCAGCCCGAGCGACGCCCGCGGCGAGGCACCGAGGGCGATCTTCGGGTGCGTGCGTGTGTAGCCCGCGAGCGCCACGGCGTAGGAGTAGATCTCGTCGTCGACGTGCACCTCGTCGGCCACCTGCTGGAGCCACAGGATGTTCTCCAGGGAGATGACTCCGCGGGTGACGGGCGGCCGGGCGGCGTAGGCGCGCAGCACCCGCACCTCGTCCTCGGCGGAGGGGTACGGCACCACCACGCGCAGCAGGAAGCGGTCGACCTGGGCCTCGGGCAGCGGGTACGTGCCCTCCTGCTCCAGGGGGTTCTGCGTGGCCAGCACGAAGAAGGGCTCGGCGAGGGGGTGGGTCTCGCCGTCGATGGTCACCTGCCGCTCCTGCATCGCCTCCAGGAGCGCGCTCTGCGTCTTGGCCGGGGCGCGGTTGATCTCGTCGCCCAGCACCACGTGCGCGAAGATGGGCCCGCGGCGCAGCGAGAAGGTGCCCTCCCGGGGCGAGAGCACGTAGGTGCCGGTGATGTCGCTGGGCAGCAGGTCGGGCGTGAACTGGATGCGCTTGAACGATCCCCCCATCGCCGCCGCGAAGGCCTTGATGAGGGTGGTCTTGGCGACGCCCGGCACCCCTTCGAGCAGGCAGTGACCGCGGGCGAGCATCGCCACCAGGATGCGCTCGGGGATCTCCGGGCTGCCCACGTACGCGCGCCCCACCTCGTC
>CAIOSS010001076.1 GCA_903860995.1 uncultured delta proteobacterium
CACCCGCTACCCCGGGCTGCTGCTCCCCGCCTCCCTCGGCGTCGCCTGGGTGCTGCTGTCCCCGCGCTCCCTCCGCGAGCGCCGCGACCTCGCGCTCGCCATGGCCGCGGGCGTCGCGCTGCTGCTCGCCCCGTGGCTCGTGCGCAACACCCTGGCCACGGGCAACCCCCTCGCGGCCGGGGCCTTCCACCCGCTGTTCGTCCGCCAGATGTTTCGCTTCAACCACGACATCGGCATGGGCCACGGGCCGCTCGCGCTGCTCCTCGGACCCATCAACGTCACCCTCCTCGCCCCGGCCGATCGTTACGCCGGCGGCTTCGGCTACCTCGTCGGACCGCTGCACCTCGTCGGCGCCCTCGCGCTCGCCCTGGCGCCCCGCGCGCCCCTGCGTCGCGGCCTCGGCCTCGCCGCCCTCGTCTACTTCGTCGGGTGGTTCGTCACCGTCCAGGAGGCTCGCTACCTCCTGCCGTTGGGTCCGGTGCTGGCCTTCGGCGCCGCCACTGCCGTCGACGACCTGCTCGCGGGCGCCTCGCCCCGGGCCCGCTACGCGCCGTGGGCCGTGGCCCTCGCCGCGTTCGCGCTCACCTGGAGCGTGTTTTCACCGTCGCTCGGGCCGGTGCTGCGCGTGGCCCTCGGCCCCGTCGCTCCGTCGCGGGTCGAGCGCCTCGAGCCCGCCGAGCGGCTGGGCGAGGTGCTGCGCCGACAGCTCCCTCGCGGGGCCCGCGTGCTCAGCCTCTTCGAGAGCCGGACGTGGCACCTGCGCGGGGTCGACAGCGTGTTCTTCCACGTCAACCAGGGGGCGCCGAGCTGGGCCGAACTCCACGACGCCCGGGTGGCCGGGCGCCTCTGTGCGTGGATGCGCGGCCGCGGCGTCACCCACGTGCTCATCAACACCGCGATGTACCAGCGCACGCCCCCCGTCGCGGTGGACGGCTATCAGGACGCCGACATCATCGCCGACATGCGCGAGACCCTGCGCCTCATGCGCCGCGCGTCGACCGTGGCCTTCCGCGAGGAGGGCATCGCGGTCTACGCGATCGACCCGGCGCGCTGCGTCGACGAGGCAGGCGGCGCCCCGACTCAGTGACCCGGCGGCAGCGCCGGGGCGATGAGCGCCTGAAGCGCGGCCATCGTCTGGTAGCCCTCCAGGCGGCGCGCGACGCGGCCCGCGCGGTTGACCAGCACCACCAGGGGCGCGAGGCCCACCTCGCCGATGGGCGTCGAGCCCGCGCGCACGTCGGCAGGGATGGGCGCGACGGCGGCGTGGCGCAGACCCACCACGTCGGCGAAGACCTCCAGGGCCACCTGCAGGGTGGGCGCGTCGTAGCCGTCGGTCGCGAGGATGAGCACCGCGAGGTCGTCGCCGTGCGCCGTCGCGAGGCGCTCGAGGTTGCGCGCGAGGGCGTGGCCGCCGAGGTCGTTGGTGGAGAGCGCCGCCACCAGGATGGCCCGGCCGCGCAGGGCCGCGAGGTCGACTCGACGATGACCCACGGCGTCGACGGCGAGCGTCATGTCGCGCAGGTCGACCGCGGCCTCGGCGGGCTCGGCGGTGGCCGTGGCCGTGGCGGTCGGGGAGGGCGCGACGGCGCGGTGGGCGCAGCCCGCGACGAGCAGCGACCCGAGGAGCGCCCGCGCGGCGCTACCCCTCACCGCCGCCGCCACGAAACCGGTCGTCGTCTTCACGGAACAGCACGTTGAACGTCGTGAGCGTCCCGTAGCATCCCGTCACGTACTGTTGGAGCGAGACCTTCTCGTCGTCGGTGAGCCGCGGGTGCGCGTTGAGCTTCTGCTCCAGCACCCGGAGCTTGTCGCGCAGCATCACGATCTTGTGGAAGAAGGCCTCGAGCGGCACGCGCTTCTCCGCGGTGCCCTCCTTGCCGGGCTTGATCACCATCTCGCCGCCGCGGAAGCGCTCCGCGATGGGGACGTCGCCCAACGCGAGCTCGTCCCGCAAGACCTCGCGGAGCACCGCGCGAAACGTCGCCTCGTCCATGTCCACCTCGATCTCGACCGGCATCCGCCGCGTCGGTGTGTCTGCCTTCGTCACGGGGCGCGTCGTCGTCGGGCGCCCCGCGCGGATGCGGTTGCGGTCGAGACCGAAGCGCAGGGTGCCTTCGGCCACATAGTCGGGGCACGACGACGTGTCGGGGCGCACCCGCGGCCAGGTGCCGTGGCCGCACTCGCCCATCGTCGCGTTGCGCTCGGCGTCCCAGCGCTCGGAGTGGAAGTGCGCGCAAGAGCCGCACCGGCCGGCGAGGGGATCGGTCACCCGCCCATCATGGCAGACAGCGGGGGAGCGGCTCAACGACTCAGGTGGGGCCCCGGAGTTCGGCGTTCGACCGCGGCGTTGTCGGCGACCGCTTCCCCGGTTCGATCACGGCGCCGTCAGCGACCCGAGCCGGACCCTGAGCGCGAGCGGGGCGGGTGCGCCCCGGAGCCTCATCCCACGGCCCACATCGATTACACTGCGCCGCGATGACCCCCCGGCTCCTGGTCGCCCTCGCCGCGCTCGCGCCCTCCCTCGCGCCCGCCGTCGCGCGCGCCCAGACCGCCGTCCCCGGCGCCTTCCAGCTCACCCGCTACTGGATCGCCCATGAGGCCCCCCAGCCCGACGACCGCGCCGCCCGCGTGCTCGACCCGCAGGGCCGCACCCTCACCTGGTGCACCAGCCGCTTCGCCGACGCGCTCGCGATGGAGGGCACCGGCCGCTCGTGGGACGGCCGCCTTTTCAACTGGTCGTCGCGCCGCGCGGGGCACTCGTGCTTCGTCGAGGTCGACCCGACGCTCTACCCCTTCGGCATCGGCGTCGCCGGCTACGCGCTCGTGCCCTACCGCTCCCTCGCCGTCGACCCGCGCTTCGTCCCCCTCGGCAGCCCCGTCGAGCTCCCCGAGCTCATCGGCATGCCGCTCCCCGACGGCTCCACCCACGACGGCTGCTTCGTCGCCGTCGACCGCGGCGGCGCCATCAACGGCCACCACCTCGACCTCTTCCTCCCGTCGCCCGCCGCGCACCGCGAGCTCCAACGCATGGGCTGGCTCCCCGACTCCGTCCACGTCGTGCTCGACTCGCCCCGCTGCGAGCACGCCCGGCGCTTCGCCATCCACCCCCTTCCCCACGAACCACGCGTCGTCCCGCGCTCCTGAGCGTATGCTCGCGGCCACCCCACCGATGGCGCCGCGACGCATCCTCCCCGCCGACCTCCCGCCCGACTCCGCCCTTGCGCGACGCCTCGTCGCTCATCGCCCGACGGCGCGCGTCACCGTCGACCACGACGGCTCCCCCGTCGACGCCGTCGCGGGCGAGCCCCTCGCGGTCGCCCTGCTCGGCGCGGGCACGCTCACCCTCGCGCGCAGCGTGAAGTACCACCGACCCCGCGGGGCCATGTGCCTGCGCGGCGACTGCGACGGCTGCCTCGTCCGGCTCGACGGCGTGCCCAACGTCATGGCCTGCCAGACCCCCGTGCGCGCGGGCATGGTCGTGCAATCCCAGAACGCCTTCCCCACCGCCGGGCTCGACGTGCTGCGCGTGACCGACTGGTTCTTCCCGAAGCACCTCGACCACCACCACCTGCTGGTGCAGTTCGGCGGCGCGCTCAACCGCACCATGCAGGTGTTCGCGCGGCGCATGGCGGGCCTCGGCACGCTGCCCGACGCGGTCGCGGCCTTCCCGCGCGCCGAGCTCGTCGCCGTCGACGCCCTCGTCGTCGGGGCCGGCTCGTCCGGCGTCGCCTGCGCCAACGCCATCGCCCGCGGCGGCGCGAGCGTGCTCCTCGTCGACGAGCGCGAGGGCCCCGGCGGCACCCGCCGCGACGACCCCACCGACGACGCCGCGTACCCCGGGTGCGACCCCGCGGTGACCGCGCGCTACGGCGCCGGGGCGGTCGCCACCTACGAGGACGAGACCCTGCTCCTCCACGACGGCCGCGGGGTGAGCGTGCGGGCGCGGGCGCGGGTCTTCGCCACCGGCTGCCGCGAGTCGGTCGGGACCTTCCCCCAGAACGACGTCCCCGGCGTCTTCACGGCGCGGGCCTGCGCGCTGGCGCTCTGCCACGGGGTGCTGTGCGGCGAGCGCGTCGTGGTGGTGGGCGACGGCCCCTTCGCGCGCGCCCTCGTGGCCGCCCTCGGGGCGCGGGTGACGCACGCCCCCGGCGCGGCGGTGGTCGAGGCCCTCGGCGGCCGCGCGGTGCGGGGCGCGACCCTGCGCGAGGGCGCGCGCACCTGGAAGGTGAAGTGCGACGCGCTGGTGATCGACGGCGAAGACAGCGCGGCGTACGAGCTCGCGGGACAGGCCGGCGCGCGGGTGCTCTGGAGCGACGGCCGACGGTGCTTCGTGCCCGAGAGCGACGCCGACGGCGCGACGAATTACACTGGCGTGTATGTGACGGGCTCGCTGCGCTGGGGTCGGCGGGCGCCCGACGCGCGGGCGCGGGACGGCGCGCTGACCGGCGCGAGGGTGCTGCGCGACCTGGAGGGGCGATGACGGCGAAGGCGATGCTCTGCCGCTGCGAGGACGTCACCCTCGACGAGGTGATGGAGGCCCTCGACGCGGGCCACCACGACATCGAGTCGGTGAAGCGCTACACGGGCTTCGGCACGGGCTGGTGCCAGGGGAAACAGTGCGTGTTGGCCTGCGCGCGGCTGCTCGCGCAGGTGACGGGCAGGGCGCCGGAGATGCCCATCACGCCGCGCCCGCCGTTGCACCCGGTGCCCCTCGGGGTGCTCGCGTCGCTCGGCGGCGACGAGGAGGGCTGATGCCGCGGGTGGTGGTGATCGGCGCGGGGATCCTGGGGCTCGCCACGGCCTACAACCTGGCGAAGCGGGGCGTGAAGGACGTGCTGGTCGTCGACCGGGCTTACCTCTGCGGCGGCGCCAGCGGGCGCAACGGCGGCGGGGTGCGGGCGCAGTTCTCGTCCGAGACCAACATCCGGCTGATGCGCGAGAGCATCGAGATCTGCCGCGATTTTGCGACGGAGATGAAGATCAACGTGTGGTTTCGCCAGGGGGGGTACCTCTTCCTGACGCGCACCGCCGCGCGCGCCCGCGACCTCGAGGAGAACGTCGCGCTCCAGAACCGCTGCGGGCTCCCCACCCGGATGCTCGACCCCTCGGAGCTTCACCGCATCGTCCCGGAGCTCTCCTCCGAGGGCGTGCGCGCGGCGAGCTTCAACCCCGGCGACGGGGTAGTGTTTCCGTGGCCCTTCATCTGGGGCTACGCCCGCGCCGCGAAGGACCTCGGCGTGACCGTCCGGCCCTTCACCGAGGTGGTGGGCTTCGAGACGCGGGGCGGCCGCGTCACGGGGGTGCGCCTACGCCCGACCCGGCTGTCGCCGCTCGACGCGACCGACGAGGTGCTGCCCGCGGGCGACCCGTACACCGAGGCCTGCGACGACGTGGTGCTGTGCGCGGGCGCCTGGAGCCCGAAGATCGCCGCCCTGCTGGGCCTCGCGCTGCCCAACAAGCCGCACCGGCATGAGATCTGTTCGACCGAGCCCCTCAAACCGTGGCTCGGCCCGCTGGTGGCCGACCTCACCGACGGGCTGTATTTTTCCCAGTCGATGCGCGGCGAGATCGTCGGCGGCGTCGCCGTCGAGCCCGTCCCCGAGGGGGTCAACCAGCAGAGCTCGCGGCGCTTCCTGACGACCTACGCCCGGGCCCTGGTGCGGGCGATCCCGACGATGGCGGGGGTGCGGGTGCTGCGGCAGTGGGCGGGCTGCTACGACCTCACCCCCGACGGCAGCCCCATCGTGGGCCGGGTGGCCGAGCCGTCCAACCTCACCCTCGCCTGCGGCTTCATGGGTCACGGATTCATGATGGCGCCGGTGATGGGGCGGCTGCTCGCCGAGCACGTGGTGACGGGCCAGACGAGCCCGCTCTTCGCCCGCTGGGGCCTCGACCGCTTCGCGCGAGGGGAGCTCGAGCACGAAAACATGATCATCGGGTGACGCGCGCCCCACAATGGGAGTAGCGCTCGCGCAGCCCGGAGACGAAGCTATCAGCCGGAGGCACCGCCATGAGCAACGACATGAACCCGCTTGAACTCCCCATCGTCAACCAGCCTGACTGGCCGCGGCACGCCTTGGGCGCCTACCCCATCCTGGTGTGCGTGCAGTTCGACGACACGGGGCACAACGCCCTCACGCTCGCGATGCGCATCGCGGAGGCGCACCAACACGCGCCGCTCCAGATCGCCCACGTGGTGCCCGACACCAGCACCTCGGGCCGGGCCGCCATCACCGAGCGGCACGTCATGGAGCTCGAGCGGGCGACGACGCAGCTTCAGGAGTTCGTCGCCGCGCGGGTGGGCGAGCGGCCCTTCGACGTGCAGCTCCACGTCCGCATGGGCGACGTGGTGGACACGGTCTTCCAGCTGGCGCTCGACTACGACGCCGAGCTGATCGTGGTGGGCACCCACGGCCGCACCGGCGTGCGCCGGATGGCCTTCGGGTCGGTGGCGCAGAAGCTGGTCGAGGCCGCGCGCTGCCCGGTGCTCATCGCCGCGCCGCGCGACTTCTCGGGCATGGACCCGACGCTCAAGCCCGACCCCCCGCGGGTGTAGAGGCCCGCTGGGGGGGGGGAACGCCCGTCCGTCCCTTAGCGGCGCAGGTACTCCGTGCCCTGCGCCGCGAGGAAGTCCTCGTAGGTCCCGTTGAAGAGCTGCGGACCCTTCTCGCTGAGCTCCAGCACCCGGGTGCCCAGGGCGCTGACGAAGTGCCGGTCGTGGCTCGTCACGATGACCGTGCCCGGGTACGCGATGAGCGCCTGGAGCAGCGCGTCGATGCTCTCCACGTCGAGGTGGTTGGTGGGCTCGTCGAGCAGCAGCACGTTGCACTTGGTGAGCATCAGCCGCGCGATGACCAGCCGCGCCGCCTCGCCGCCGGAGAGGGTCTCGGTCTTCTTGAGCCCCGCCTCGCCGCTGAAGAGCAGCTTGCCCAGCACCGAGCGCACCTGCTCGATGGAGGCGTTCTCGTCGAAGCGCCGGAGCCAGTCGTAGGCCGTGAAGCCCTCTTCCAACGCCTCGTGGTGGTCCTGCGCGAAGTAGCCGACGGTGGTCTCGTGGCCCCACACCACCTCGCCCGAGTCGGGCTTGTACTCGTCGACCAGCATCTTGAGCAGCGTGGACTTGCCGATGCCGCTCGGGCCGATCACCGCGAGGCGCTCGCCGCGCATCATGTTGAAGCTGAAGTCCTTGAAGACCTGCTTCTCGCCGAAGCGCTTGGAGAGGTTGGTCGCCCGGAGCACGTCGCGCCCCGACGGCCGCGCCACGTCGAACTTCACGTACGGCCGCACCACGCTCGAGCGCCGCACCACCATGCTGGCCTCGAGCTTCTCGATCTCCTTCACCCGCGACTGCGCCTGGCTCGACCGGTTGGCGCTCGCGCCGAAGCGCGCCACGAACTCCTTGAGCTCCGCGATGCGCTTCTTCTTCTGCGCGATGTCCTGCTCGCCCTGGCGCTTGCCGGTGGTCTTCTGCTCGACGAAATCCGCGTAGTCCCCGGTGTAGACGGTGACCGTCTGGAAGTCGACGTCGGACACGTGCGTGGCGATGGAGTTCATGAAGTGGCGGTCGTGGCTGACCACCAGCAGCGTGCCGCGGAAGTCGTTGGTGAGGTACGACTCCAGCCAGCGGATGGAGTCGAGGTCGAGGTGGTTGGTGGGCTCGTCGAGCATCAGCACGTCGGCGCCCGCGAAGAGGGTCTGCGCCAGCAGCACCCGGAGCTTGTAGCCGCCCGCGAGCGAGTCGAGGCGCTGCTCGTGCTGCGAGGTCGGGATGCCGAGGCCCTCCAGGAGCTCGGCCGCGCGGGCGTCGGCGGTGTAGCCGTCCTCCTCGGCGACGATGCCCTCGAGCTCGGCGAGGCGCATGCCGGCCTCGTCGGTCATCTCGCCGGCGAAGATGGTCTCCTTCTCCTGCATCGCGTCCCAGAGGGCCTTGTTGCCCATCATCACCACGTCGATGATGCGGAAGGCGTCGAAGTGGAAGTGGTCCTGCCGGAGCACGCCGACCTTGAGGCGCGAGGGGATGCTCACGGTGCCCTTGTCGGACTCCTCCTCGCCCGCGATCACCCGAAGCAGCGTCGACTTGCCCGCGCCGTTGGCGCCGACGAGCGCGTAGCGCTTGCCGGGGTCGAAGATCATCGACACGTCTTCGAACAGGACCTTCGGTCCGAACCGCTTGCTCAGGCTCTCCAGGGTGATCATCGGGGGGCGCTAATTGCACCGACCGCCCGCGCGACGCAACCGCGTCACCCCGGCGCGGTCAGGGTGGCGCGCCGCACCCGTCGCCAGAGGGCCTCGTCGCCGTCCGCCAGGCGCAGCTTCTCCGCCCGCGAGAGCTGCTTGAGGGCGTACTCCAGCCGCCGCGCGTCCGTCGGGCGCTGCCGACCCCGCGACCACGCCACCGTCACCGGCAGCCGCGCCCGGGTGTACTTCGCGCCGCGCCCCGCGTTGTGCGCCGCCACCCGCCCGGCGAGGTCGCAGGTGATCCCCGCGTAGAGGGAGCCGTCGGCGCAGCGGAGGAGGTAGACGGTCCAGGGCGCCGCGGGCATCGGGGTCCGGGCGAGGATGCCCGAGGGCGGGGTGTCGGCGCGAGTGCCGGGCTCGGATTGCCGCGAGTGCGGGCGGCGTGGTAGCCCCTGCCACTTCGAGAATGCGCGCCTCCCTCGCTCCGCTCCTGGGTCTCATGTTCGTGACGGCGGGTTGCCCGAAGGCCCCGCCGGGCGCGGGCATCCAACGTGACGCCGCGGCGCGCTCAGACGCCGCGGTCGCCGTCGCCGCCGATGGCGGCGCAGGGCGGCGCGTCGACCCCTGCGCCATCCTCGAGCCCTCGCAGCGCGACCTCGTGGTGGCCCGCGTGGGCGACCAGTCCCTCACGCTCTGCGACTTCACCCGCCGGGTGAACTCGCAGAACCCCTACCTCCGCGCGCGCTTCAACGCCCCCGAGCAGCGGCGGGCGCTGCTGCAGTCGTGGGTCGACGCCGAGCTCCTGGCCGCCGAGGCCCAGCAGCGCGGCCTCGACCGCGAGCCCGAGGTGCGCCGCGCGGTGATCATCCAGCTCGCGCGTCGGCTGGAGCAGTCCACCCGCGAGGCCGTCCCGACGCCGACGGTGACCGACGCCGAGGTGCGCGCCTACTACGAGGCCCACCGCGCGGAGTACGACACCGACGCCGAGGTGCGGGCGAGCCAGATCGTGCTCGCCACCCGCGCCGACGCCGAGCGCGTTCTCGCCGACGTGCGCGCCCACGAGGCCGACGACGCGTACTTCCGCGCGCAGGTGCGTGCCCGCTCGGTCGACGTGCCCTCGCAGGCCCGCGAGGGCGACCTCGCGTTCTTCCCCCGCGCGGGCAACCCGACGGTGCCGCCGGAGGTCGCCGAGGCGGCGTTCTCCATCGAGCGCAACGGGCAGATCCTCAACCGCGTGGTGGAGAGCGCGCACGGCGGTATCAACCGGGCGCCGGGCTTCCATGTGGTGCGGCTGACGGCGCGGCGCGACGCGCTGCACCGCACCATCGACGACGAGCAGCAGCGCATCCGCCGACGGCTGGTCAACGAGAAGCTCAACGCGGCCCAGGAGGCGGCGGTGGCGGGGCTCCTCGCGCGGCTCCGCGGCAGCACGGCGGTGAGCATCGACGAGGCGGCGCTCGGGCGGGTGCAGGTCGACGCGCGGCCGCAGCCGTCCGAGGGCGGGGCGGTCGCGCCGCCGGCGCTGATGGGTGGTCCGGGCGTGCCGATGCCGGCGAGCCCGCGGAGGGCGGTGCCGTGATGAAGCGAGCGACGAAGCGGTGCGGCTGGCTCGTGGGCCTGGCGCTCACCGTGGCGGGGGCCGGGGCGGGGGCCGAGGAGATCATCGAGCGGGTGGTGTGCGTGGTCGACGACGACGCCGTCTTCCTGTCGGAGCTCGAGCGGCGGGCGCGGCCCTTCCTGGCGGAGATCCCCGCTGGGCTGTCGACCGAGGAGCAGGGGCGGCGGCGGGCGGAGGTGCTGCGCACGGCCCTCGACCGGATGCTCGACGACCAGCTCATCCGCCGCGCGGCGACGCGCGCGCACGTCACCGTGAGCGAGGACGACGTCGACGAGTTCATCGGGCGCATGGCGACCGAGCGCGGCGCGACGCCCGAGCAGATCTACGCGGCGCTCCAGCAGGAGGGCGTGTCGCGCGCGGAGTACCGCACGTACATGGAGAGCGAGGTGCTCCAGCTCCGGGTGCTCCAGGCGCGGGTGCGGGGGCGCATCAACATCACCGACGCCGACCTCCAGCAGGCGTACCGCCGCGCGGTGCGCGAGGCCGCCGACCAGACGGTGCCCACGGTGGCCCACGTGCTCATCGGCGTGGCCGAAGACGGCACGGCCGAGGACGCCGCGGCCGCACGGCAGCGGGCCGCGGAGGTCGCCCAGCGGGCGCGGGGCGGGGAGGACTTCGCCACGCTCGCGCGGCAGATGTCGGACGACACGGCGTCGCGGGAGAGCGGCGGCGTGCTGGGGGAGATCCAGCCGGGCTCGCTGCCCGAGGCGCTCGACCAGGCCATCGCGGCGCTCGCTCCGGGCGGGGTGACGGACCCGGTGCAGGGGCCCGCGGGGTGGCACGTGCTGCGGCTGGTGTCGCGGCGCGCGGTCGAGCCGCCCCCCTTCGCGGCGGTGCGCGACCGGCTCTACGCCGCGCTGGTCAACCGGGAGATGCTGCGCCAGCGGGGCATCTACCTCCGCGAGCTGCGCCGTACGGTGAGCATCGACGACCGGCTCGAGGTGACGCGCCCCGCGCCCGCGGCCCCGTCGCGCTGACGAGGGCTTGCGCCCTGCGGGGGAGGGCGTCACACCGGATGGGGGAAGTGTTCACCATCGGTCGCGTTGACGGGTCGTTGCGGAGGGCGGTCGCCGCGGTGGTCTGCGTGGCGCTGCTCGGCGGGTGTCGCCCGACGGCCGCGGAGGACGCGGGTCCCCGGGGGTCGATGGTCGTCACCGACGCGGGCGCGAATGGGGGCGCGGCGACGCTGCGCGTGGCGGGGGACGTCACCGGGCGCGCGGTCGCGGAGGCCGACGCCGCGGAGATCGAGGGTCGCTGCGCGGGGGAGGCCACGCCCACGGTCGGCCCCGGATGGAACCTCGTGGGCTTCCGCCCCGGGCCGGTGCTGGAAGACGTGCTGGCCGCGGGCGCGCGGCGCGACGCGCTGGTGGCGGTCACCCGGCGGGAGCTCTGCGTGAGCGACGACGAGGGGGCGACGTGGCGCACGGCGCTCGGGGGCGATCGCCCGCTCGACGAGCCCGCGCTGGGTGAGCTGATGGCCGACCGCTCGCTGGTGCTGATCGCGCAGGGCAGCGCCGAGCGGCCGAGCGCGCCGCGGGTGTACGTGTCGCGTGACGCGGGCGTACGCTGGGTCGAGCGCGCGCTGCCGCCCGAGGCGCGGGGCGCGGGCGCGGCGGCGAGGGCCTTCCACGACCGGGTGCGGCGGCTCTTCGTGGCGACGCCGACGCAGGTGTGGGCGTCGACGGACGGCGAAGAGTGGGAGGGCCCGCGGGCGCTGCCGGGGCGCACGGCGCGCGAGGTCGACGCGTGCGGCGATACGCTCATCGCGCGGGCGCTGATGGAGCGCGATTCGTTCTACTTCCGCAGCGAGGACCGCGGGTCGACGTGGCGCCCCTTCCGGCTCGGGGCGCTGGGGCTCGAGGCCGAGGGCGCGGTGGTGCGGTGCGTGCGATGGCGCGGCGGCATCGAAGCGGGGCGCGCGCCGGTGCCGGGGTGGTGGAGCTTCGACCAGGGGCGCACCTGGCAGCCCTCGCGCTACGACGCCGACGCCTCGCGAGACGCTCGGGCCCGGGAGGACGATCCTGGCCTCGCGGCGGTCACCGACGCGCCGCGCTGCATGACGGCGACGACGGGCGAGCTGGCGTGCGTGTCGCCGCGGCGGCTGCTGCTGCCCGACGGGGACGCGCCGTGGCGTCGGGAGCACGCGCCGCAGCGGGAGATCAATGCGCCCGCGCGCTGCGACCGGCTGCGCCGGGTGGACGACCGGCGGGTGGTGGCCTTCGGCCCGGCGTGCGGGCTCTACGTGAGCCAGGACCTCGGGGGCGTCTGGCGGGCGATGTCGACGCACCTCGACGACGCGCGCCTCGACGCGGTGCCGGGGCGGGGCACCGGGGGATTCGTCGACCGCGACACCGCGTGGCGGCTCGACGGCGGGCTCTGGTGGACCCACGACGGCGGCGCGCGCTGGGCGCTGGTGCCCTCGGCGCGGGGGCGGTCGCTGGCGTGGGGGGTCTTCGTCGACCAGCGGCGCGGGGTGTTCGTGCAGCGCGACGGCTGGGTGGTGGCGACGGACGACGGCGGGGTGCGCTGGCGGCTGGTGCTGCGCGGCGACGTGTCGCGGCTGGTCACCGCGGGGCGCACGGTGATGTTGACCACGAGCGACCGGGCGCTGCTGTCCCTCGACGGCGGCGGGGCGTGGCGCCGGGTGGCGACGCTGCCGAGCGGGCGCGAGCTCGACCCCGCGCTGGCGGTCGACGGCGAGCGCCGGCACCTCGACCCGGGCCCGCGGCTGCGGCTGGTGCAGCAGCGCGACGCCATCGAGCTGTTGCGCCGCGGCGGCACCGGCGCCGAGCGCGAGCCCCTCGTGCGGGCGCTGCCGCGGGGGTGGGTGATGCTGGCGGCGCACACGACGGGCGCCGAGGTCGACCGGGTGCTGCTCGCGGGCGGCGCGGTGCTCCACCGCCGCGCGGAGCTGGCCGCCCGCTAGAGCCCCTACGCCGGGTCGTCGGGCTGCGTCGGGCGCGCCCGGCTCTCGCGCAGCACCACCCCGAGCACCGCCAGGGGGTCGAAGCCCAGCACCGCCTGGAGGTCG
>CAIOSS010001077.1 GCA_903860995.1 uncultured delta proteobacterium
CGCACGGATTCTTTCTGCACGGGAACCGGGAGATCCTCCGGCCGCTCGCGGAGCATGGCGCCGCGGGCCGCATCGGGAAGGCCGAAGGCCACACGCCGATGATGCACGACCGGAGGAAGTCGGACGGGCTTGTAGTACCAGGGAAACCGCCGAACAACGCTGGTCTGTCAGCCGCGGAGGGGGTGGAGGGAAGAGGCCCGGCCGAGGGGAACGCGGCACAGCGCAACACGCCCCGGACGCAGAGCCGGATCGGTGTGCCCAGCGCGCTGGACCGCGTGCGAGAAGCAGCACGCAAGGACAGGAAGATGAAGTTCACCGCGCTCTTCCACCACCTCACGGTCGAGCGGCTCCACGCATCGTTCATGGCGCTCCGGCGCCATGCCGCGGCGGGGGTCGATGGCGTGACGTGGGCGCAGTACGAGGCCGACCTGGCGGGCAACCTCCGGGATCTGCACGAGCGACTGCACCGGGGAGCGTACCGGGCGAAGCCCTCTCGAAGGGTGTTCATTCCGAAGGCGGACGGGCGGCTACGGCCGCTCGGCATCGCGTCGCTGGAGGACAAGGTCGTCCAGCGCGCCGTCGTCGAGATCCTGAACGCCATCTACGAGACGGACTTCCTCGGATTCTCGTATGGGTTCCGGCCCGGCCGCAGCCAGCATCAAGCTCTGGACGCGCTCGCGACGGGACTCACGCGCAAGAATGTGAGCAAGGTGCTCGACGCAGACATCCGTGGATTTTTCGACGCCATCGACCACGGGTGGATGCTCAGGTTCCTCGAGCACCGGATCGCGGATCGCAGGATTCTCCGCCTCATCCAGAAGTGGCTGAGCGCGGGTGTCCTGCACGAAGGGACGCGAACGGAGAGCAAGCAGGGATCGCCCCAGGGCGCGACGGTGTCGCCGCTCCTGGCGAATCTCTACCTGCACTACGTGCTCGACCTCTGGATTCAGCAGTGGAGGAAGACGCATGCTGACGGCGAGGTCATCGCCGTTCGGTACGCGGACGACTTCGTCGTCGGATTCCAGGGGGATCGGGACGCCCCGCAGTTCCTGAACGACCTCCGCGAACGTCTCGCGAAGTTCGGGCTCGAATTGCACCCAGAGAAGACGCGCCTAATCGAGTTCGGCCGCACCGCGGCCCGCGCCCGAAAGGCTCGTGGAAAAGGGAAGCCGGAGACGTTCACCTTCCTCGGGTTCACGCACATCTGCGGGACCGCGAAGTCGGGGAACTTCCTCCTGCTGCGGCGCACCGAGGCGAAGCGGATGCGGGCGAAGCTGCATGAGATCAAGGTCGAAATGCAGCGACGCCGGCATGACCCCGTCCCCGCACAAGGAGCGTGGTTGCAGAGCGTGGTGCGCGGCTACTTCGCGTACCACGCGGTGCCCACGAACGTGAATCGAATGAGCTCCTTCCGAACCCAGGTCAGCCGTCTCTGGCTTCACGCGCTGCGGCGCCGCGGCCAGCGCGACCGGACGAACTGGGGGCGGATGAAGACACTCGAAACTCGCTGGCTCCCGCGTGCCCGCGTTCCCCATCCCTGGCCGGAGCAGCGCTTCGCCGCCAGAACCCGAGGCAAGAGCCCGGTGCGGTAGTGCCGCTCGCCGGGATCCGTGCGGGGGGCGGCCCCAGTCGTCATCGACGAGGGCCGTCCCTACCGCGACCGGTGTTGAAGGCGAAGGACAAGCTGTGCGAGGTGATGGTCCAGGCGACGCCGGTCGAGGACCAGCGGAGCCTGGACGCGTACTACGAGATGGTCTTCGGGCCGGATGAGGACTGAGGGGGATCGCCGATCTAGCCGGGGCCGGAGGCGCCGCCGTCGGTGCCCGCGTCGCCGTCGAGCGCCGGTGGCGACAGCGTAGCGGGTGGCATGAAATTGCCGATCGGGGTGCCGGCGCCAACATTGAAGAGCGCCTCTGTAGTCCGGCCTTCGCCGTCAAGCGGGACCATCATCAGCATGTTCGGTACAACCGGGTTCGTTGCACCCCGTCGACCCATAGTGACAATAAGGTAGTGCGCACCTTCGGTCAGAACCGGTCGCTGGACCCCTCCGGTCCACGCATAGGTCTGCCCAACCATATCACGATGATTGTATACGGACAGATCCTGAATGAGTCGGATCTGTGACGGGTATGGGGTATCCCGAACTCCGAGCCGTTGCTCGACAACCTCCACATCCCAAGCCACAAACTCGGCCGTCACGTTGTTCTGCATGGCCGTCTCTCGCGGCCCAGCGTGCAAGAGACGCACGTGCAAGAGCGAAAGGCCTGTGCCGACGGCGCCGTCGACGGACGAGGTGTCGGCAACCATCGTTCCCGAATCGGAGGAGTCACCGCAACTTCCGAGGAACAGTACTCCAGCCGTCAACCAAAGAACCGGATGATAGCGTGATTGAAACATCATATGCCGTCCTAGTTGGGGTTGAGGACCATCAGATTGGCGGTGCCCACCTCGAAGAAGTTGTGGTTGGAGGCAGCACCGGTAACCCAGGCGATGGGAACACCGCCACCGAAAGTCCAGATGGAGAAGTTGCTCGCTGCGGGGTTCATGGCCGAAATGGTCCATTGCCGAAAGGCGTTCAACGTCGTATTGATACCCATAGTTCCATAAAAGACTTCATCATTTCCCTCCAGGCTCATGACCGGGTCACCACGAAATAACTCGTTCGTATCAAACGCGAGGGCGGACGGGGTGACCCGTTCCACCGGGGCGGTGACTTTGAGTTGGTAGCTCTGGGTACCGACGTCCCAGCCGATCAGACCCATCTTGTGGGTTAAGGTCGTGTCCTCGAACCACATCAGGCGGCCGAAAGCACCGGGGGCGAAGAAATTGAAGATGACGTGTGGCATATCACGCGTCGCCGGGGCCGCCCCGGTCCCGCCAAAGGCTGTGACCCGAACGGGATCGAACCAATGCCCGGGACCCGAGAACGCGGCCGGTCGGGCGCTGATCCAGATGCCCTCATCGGTTCCCTGCATCGCCACCACGACTCGATTCAGATCGGGGTCCAACGAGCACGAGGCATCGCCGAAGAACAGACCCGGGAGCTGCTCAGGATCGGAGAACGTGTTGCCGAAGTCATGCGACTCCATCGCCCACGCAAAGCTGGATCCCGAAATGGGGTCGAGGAGGGCCTCGCCCATGTTGAATGGATCCGTCCAGACGATATAGTAATGCTGGCCATTCGTCGAGACCGCTACGCAAGGCCTGCGCACGGTGTCCCTACCCGAAGTCGGCCAACTCGTACCACGCGCGAGAAATTGCATATCCCAGCCCGAGGCATCGCCCCTTGCGAGGACGATCCCGGGCGTTCCGCTCGGGTTCGTGCCACCCCAAACCATTGCATAGTTGTGGTTCCCTTGGCCGCTCCCCGTTGCGATGGCGATCGGAGTGCGCGGCAGCAAGGTGGTGGGGAGATCGCTCGTCGAGGTGATGGTGCGGGTCGGTGGGCTGATCGTTTGGAACCGCACCTGCAGGGCGTGAGCAGGATAGCAAGTCGACGGGAAGCAGCTTGCTGGAATCGAGTTGATATCGTTGGTCCACAGGTGCCGGTTGGAGACTTCAGGGATGGCATACGACAAGACCGAGTCGGCGGGATGGTACTCAGTAGCCAGGAAGCTATGCGCCAGTTCGTGAATCAATACGGACTGCAGATCTCGGCACCTGAAGGTGCCAAGGGCTGGGCTCCAGCGGGGATTCAGGTTGGTCGGAGCGCCCATGCTTGATCCGGCCATCGCGAGATTAAGCGCGACTTGACCTGGGGGGCGATTGGTGCAGGCGGCAACGCTCATCGTCCGACGACAGGTGGTCGCGCAGGTGCCGGAAGCTAGCGACTGCCAGACGATAACAATCGTGTCACTCGGCCCCGAAGTGTTGGTCGTTTCGCCGTCATATCGCGCTATAATCTGCCCATTCGAGTGTTGTTCCCACTCGCGTAGGGATTGGTTGATCGCGCGGACCACATCGGTGCGCGAAATGCTCGCTGGACAACCGAGGTGATTGTATAAGACTTTCACGATGAAGGCGTGCGCAGACTTGGGTGTCAGGCACAGGAACGCAAGCACGACGAGCATTCGGCGAAGCAGTGTATTCATCGGCGCACCCCGCCCGACCTGCGGCGCCACGCCAGCCAACTCGTCCACATATCGGGCGATGCCTGGGGCCGAAATTGCCGCCGAAAGTTGGTGAGTGCACTTCCTATGGGGCTTCCGTTGGCGAGCCCCAGACCGGTACCGCGAAGGGCGCCGGTGGCATCGACTGGCCACGAGCGGATGAGGCGCCATCCCCGACGCAAGACGCTGTCTTGTCCAAGGACGACGGCAAAACGTCCTCCGCCCATGCGAGGCATGCTCCGCCCGCGTTCCCCGTCCATGAATTCCATTGGCTCGCGATGGTCGGCGTAGACGACCGCGTCCCACTGGTTGACTTCGATGATTGGGCCGATCATGGCATCACTCGGTCCCACAAAATCTATCACGCGTGCTTGGAAGGTCATCCCCTCGGCGCTGGGAGATCCGGGAGATGTCAGCCTCTCTCGGAAGGGACTTCCGTTGCCGAGAACCTCGATGAGCACGATGTGCCAACCCGCGCCGTAGATCGCCCGGGGATTGTCGCCAATATCCTGATCGTCAGGGACAAGTCCGCAGACCGATTCTCTGCCAGGTTGCCCCCCAACGCCGCTCGCATCCAGGAGGATCGAGGTGCTGCCGGAATCGTCGCGAGTTGTGGCCTCGGTTCCGGGTGGCGAACTATCCGTGTTGGTGATCTCGACGGTTTGGGTGATTGCGGATGGCTCTGGGGGGGGCATCGGAGCAACCAATAGCCAACGCGTTGGTCACGACGGCAAGGGCGCGCTGAGTGTTGCTATTACAAAGTATTCTTCTTACACGGATCATTGGTTTGACTCGATCTTGTTCGTAGTGCTGAAGCGCGGCGGCTGCGGGCTTGTTTGGATAGACCGAACTCTTGTGGCCTTCCCTAGACGGAACAGCGGAGCGGAGACCGCAGGGTCCGTGTGTTTTGGTTCGTGTTGACGAGGAGAATGTCATTTATTCCCCCATAGGTTCGATGCCTCGTCTGCGGGGCAAATGCAAGCCGATGAATGGTGTCGCCCGACTTTGACAGTTGGCCCCCTGGGTCTAGGGTAGCTTCTCACCGAGTGGTGGCACTGCGGTAGCGCGGGTGGGACGCTTGGTGATGGCTCGGGGATGGGTCTCCGTGTCGTGGAGCCAACGATGCTCAAGATCCCACCCATGCCCGACCTTCCTCCACCAGCGGATCGCCCGCTGTGGGTGGAGAAACTGCTGGCGGTGATCGTCGCGCTGCGGGAGTTGGTGTGGCACCTGCGGCGCGTAGTCGTCGCGCTGCGCGACGAAGTGGCCGAACTGAAGAAGCAGAAGAAGAGACCGGTCGTGCGGCCATCGAAGCTGACCGAGGGGGAGAAGAGGAAGGGCCGAGGGCCTCGCAAGAAGAGTCATGGCCCGCCGCGTCCGCCGGACCGCACGGTGGTCGTGAAGGCAGAGCATGTGCCCGAGGGAGAGGATAGGAAATCCGATGCCGCAGGGCTCCGGGTCGCTGCCTGGCACAGATCCGCTCAGGTTGACCAAAGAGATAGCGATTTGGTGAAGCGCCGCCGCGGGCGGGTGACGGCCGACCGCGATGCCCCGGGCGCTTCGCCAAGGCGCGGTTGAACGAAGCCGCGGAGCCTCCGGGGCGCTGTCAGCCGTCTATGTGGGAAGAGGGTTGGCCATCGGTCGGCGAGTGCACCCGCAGCGGCGCAGTCGGCCGCGCTGGCAGCGACCGCGACCTCTCGGCGCGACCTCGTGAGGGCTCTGTTGGGGGACCCGAGATGCGGCGCGGTGCCTGTTGGCGGCGTCGTCGCCCGCGGCGCGCGCACCCGTGCACCGAGCGCCTCGCAGGCGAGCGCCAGAGGGTGTCCCCGTGGTTCGTACTCGCGCCATCACGAGGTGTCCCATGATGACGGTGTCGGTCGTCCGTCGAGCGGGTGTCGTACCAGGTGTCCCAGGCCACATCGCACACACCGATCGGCGTCGATGCCAGTCAACGCCATCAGTCGCTCCACCCAGGTCGGCGGCGCGCGCTCGGCGCTCGGCGGCGAGGCACCCGGTCCGACCGCCGCCGCCGCCGTCGTGGTCGTCGGAGTGAGCAGCACACGCGCCCGCTCCAGCGTGGTCGTCGCGTGGCAGGGCGCGAGCAGCCCGTAGTGCCGGATGCGGGTGAAGCCCTTCGGGAGCACGTGGTCGACGAAGCGCCGGAGAAACTCGACGCCCGGCAGCGTGCACTGACCGCCGCCCTTCGTGGCGAAGGTCACGCCGCGGTCGTCCATCGAGCGCAGGCGCGCGTTCGAGATGCCGACCCGATGGGTGTACCGACCGAGGTACGCGTACACCTGCTCGGCGCCGCCGGGGGATAGGCATCATGGGAAGGTGGCGTCCGGGACCTCGCTACCAACCGCTGGCCTGACCGCGCGTTCCGCGCGCCGGACACCCTCGCCGTCGCCGC
>CAIOSS010001078.1 GCA_903860995.1 uncultured delta proteobacterium
CAACATCACCTTCCTGCCGACGATGGAGTTCGTGAAGCGCCCCGCGTACTGGCTCGAGACCATCGACCGGCAGCGCGCCACGATCACCTTCGCGCCCAACTTCGCCTACGCGCTCGCCACCCGCCGCGTGAAGGACGCCGAGCTCGCGAAGTGGGACCTCTCGTCGATGAAGCACCTGGGCTGCGGCGCCGAGCCGATCCAGCCCGCTACGCTCCGTGACTTCGTCGCGCGCTTCTCGAAGGCCGGCCTCGAGGGCACCTCGCTGCTGCCCTGCTACGGCATGGCCGAGCACACGCTCGCCATCAGCTTCGCGCGCCACGACACGCACTCGCTGCGGGTCGACACCGTCGACGTCGCGGGCTTCCGCCAGGGCGAGGCGCGTCGGGTCGACCCGGCGACGGCGGAGCCCGGCAGCACCGTCGAGGTCGTCTGCTGCGGCGATCCCTTTCCGGGCCACGAGGTGTCCGTGCGCGACCCCGACGGAAACCCCCTACCCGAGCGCACCATCGGCGAGCTCTGCATGAAGGGCCCGAGCGTGTGCAGCGGCTACTACGGCAACCCCGAGACCACCGCGGGGTCCTTCAAGGACGGCTGGCTGTACTCCGGAGACAAGGGCTACGTCGCCGACGGGGCGGTCTACGTGTGCGGGCGCATCAAGGACATGATCATCGTCCACGGCCGCAACTACTACCCGACGGACATCGAGTGGGTGGTCAACGACGTCGAGGGCGTGCGGCGCGGCAGCGCGGTGGCCTTCGCGTGCCTCCCGGCCTCGGCGTCGAGCGAGCAGCTGGCCATCGTGGCGGAGTGGGCCGGCAAGGAGCAGCCCTCGGCGGAGGCGCTCGAGGTGACCCGCAAGCGCGTCACCGAGCTGGTGCAGGGCGCCCTCGGGTTGAACGCCTGGCAGGTGGTGCTCATCCCGCCGGGAACGGTGCCGAAGACCTCGTCGGGCAAGCTCCAGCGCCGCAAGACGAAGCAGCAGTTCGAGGACGGCACGCTCGGCCAGGAGGCGCCGACGACCGACAAGCTCGACGCCAAGGTGGCCGTCGCAAAGCAGATGGCCCGCTCGTACGTGAGCCTCGCCAAGAGCGAGGTGGTCTCCCGCCTGCCCGACCCGGTCCGCGCCTTCTTCGGCAGGAAGAAGTAGCGCCCGCTCCCCCCCCGCTATCCCCCCGCCCGCTCATCCCTCCCTGCCCCGCAACCGTGAACGGTGTCCGTCGACACGGGCTGTGCTACTCCTCCGCGCCCTATGGAGACGATCGTTCGTATCGAGACGCTGCGCGATCACGTGGGCCAGACCGTGACCATCCGCGGGTGGCTGTACAACAAGCGTTCGAGCAAGAAGCTGGTGTTCCTCGAGGTGCGCGACGGCACGGGCATCGTGCAGGCGATCGCCGCGCGGGCCGACGTCGGCGACGAGGTTTTCGCGGTGGCCGATCGCATGGCCCAGGAGACCTCCCTCAGCGTGACCGGCGAGGTGCGCGCTCACCCCAAGCAGGAGGGCGTGTTCGAGCTCGCGGTGACGTCCCTCACGGTCATCGGCGCCGTCGTCGGTGAGTACCCCATCTCCCCGAAGGAGCACGGCACCGACTTCCTGATGGACCACCGGCACCTCTGGCTTCGCTCGCGGCGCCAGCACGCGATCCTGAAGGTGCGCCACGAGATCGTGAAGGGCATTCGCGACTACTTCGACAGCCACGGGTTCACGCTGGTCGACGCGCCGATCTTCACGCCCAACGCGTGCGAGGGCACCAGCACCCTCTTCGAGACCGACTATCACGGCGACAAGGCCTACCTGACCCAGTCGGGGCAGCTGTACTCCGAGGCC
>CAIOSS010001079.1 GCA_903860995.1 uncultured delta proteobacterium
ACCGTGCGAGGATCCAGCAGGGGATCCGGCGCAGGAAGGGGAACCAAGGCGACGGCTAGCGGCGACCGCCGTCCCGACGCGCTAGGAACCAGAAATGGAACCGAAGCAGGTGGGAAGAGTGAGGCGCCGACAAGACATGCTGAAGAAGCATCGACAGCCGTTGACTCAGGACACACGGCCGGGGTCGAAATGGGAAATGATCCACAAATGTACCCGTCGCGTTCCATATAAAGCCGTAAATACGAAGGCTGTGCGCCCATGTAAAACCGTAAATACGAAGGCTGTGCGCTGTTGACTAAGGGAGGCCGAATCGCATTGTTCTAAGGCGAACTAGCAAGGCAAACAATCACCCCGAATCCAATCAGCATTCACTTGGAGGGTTAGGCCAAACGCATAACCACACCAAACACCATTCGAATCCCTTTATTCTCTTTTACTCTTTTGCTTTATACTTTCTACTCTTTTGTGTGGTGGGCCTTTTCCCAGAAATCCCCCCAATAATACCTACACCTACAGACCATGGTAGTAGGGGGAGCATCGAAATAGGACCGGCGGGTGCGCCACTCATTGAATAGTACAACATCGAGCTCAGCACCCCCCCACAGTGCGTCAAGGGCGGACTGGACATGAGGAGCGAGAGGTTGATGACTCATAGAGCAAGGAGGAGCAGCCAGAGAGTCAGGAGAGGTAGGAGGGAAAGTCCCGAAGAGCTGCGCAAGTGATGCGGCTGAGCCGTGGCGGGAGACGCGGGCACAAGAGGCCACTGCCGCTATAACTGGCCGATGTGCTCTTCGATCCCCCCAATGTCGAAACACCGAGTTTCCCCACGTTGATCGTGAGCCACTTGTCTGGGTGTGGAAGGGTCGACTCGCGGGAAACGATGCAAGCAGGTGCGTCGGGTGGCCATGACGAGGGCTCCAGATCTCGAGCATCCGTTCTCGCGGTCAGCCGACCCCCCCATCGCCGAACGTGAGCAACACCGAGTGTGTCGAGTAGATTGCTTTGGCGTCGTACCTGTTCCTTGTGTTTCTCCGCGAGCAGTGATGCCTCGAGCGCGGTCACGGTCAGCCACGCCGTAGCGACAGCCGTGCTCTCTGTTTCGTCTCCAAAGAGGCTGACGCCGGCGACGAGGACCGCCTCCCCGTAGGGGGATGCCGCCCCGGTTTGCGCCAAGGGGTGCGCCGAGTTTGTAATCGAAGGTTGCGCCAAGAGCTGCTCCGAAGACCGCATCGGAGGCTGAGCCGAGGGTTGCGCCTGGTCTGGGCTTCTTGCGTTGCGCCGGACCCCAACACGGGGAGTGGCAGGGGTAGGAGCGGCCGAGTGAGACACCGTGCCAACGCCGACGTCGCCGTCGTCGGGAGAGGCAGATCCACAAGGGGCAGGAGAGGCCTGCGCAGGCACAATACCCACGATGCCGCCGCCATCACTGGCGGACAATTCCCGGGGAGCACTGCCGGAGGAGGCGTCAGGTGGCCATGGCAACGGGTCATGATGGCCGAGAGCGGTGATGACCACGCCGCCGCCGTCGTCACCCGCAGAGGCAGGTCCTTGAACAGGAGGGGCGGGGGCGTCAGGTGGCCATGGCAACAGTTCATGACGTCCAAGAGCGGTGATAACCACGCCGCCGTCGACGTTACTTGCAGAGGCAGGTCCATGAACATGAGCGGCCGAGTAAGACACCACACCAACGCCGACACCGCCGACACTGGGAGAGGTAGGTCCACGTGGCACAGGATCGGTAGATGGAGACACAACACCCACGCTTCCGCCGCCGTCACTGGCGGGCGATTCCTGGAGACATTGCCCCGTCATCGGAGGCTGAGAAGATGGTTGCGCCTGGCCTTGGGTTGCGCCCTCCTTTTCCACTACCGTGAAAATGGCTGCGATTGCGGCGTCGAGTGCGCCGAGTAGACTGTTTCGGCGTCGTTTCGTCTTGTGTGTCGCCGCGAGCAGCGGTGCTTCGAGCTCAGCCACGATCAGCCACGCCTCGGCCGCAACCGGGCTCTCGGATTCGCCCCCGAAAGTGCTTGCGGCGGCGACGGGGGCCGCTTCCCAGAAGGGGGACGCCGCCCCGGTCTGCGCCAAGGGGTGCGCCTGGTCTTGGCTTGCGCTGCCCCGGGCCTCGACTCGGGAAACTGCAGGAGCAGCCGACGGAGGCATCACACCCACGCTGCCGCCGCCATCATTGGCGGACAATTCCTTTGAGGCATTGCCGGCGGGTGCGTCAGGTGGCCATGGCGAGGGTTCATGACGGTCAAGGGTAGTGACCACGTCGCCGCCGTCATCGCCGCCCGCAGAGGCGGGTCCTTGAGCAGGAGCGGTCGACCAAGACACCACGCCACCGCCGATGACGCTGTCACCTGGAGAGGCAAGTCCACGGGGAACAGGAGCGGCCGGCGGAGACACAACATCCGCGCCGCCGCCGCCATCACTAGTGGATAGCTCCTGGGAATCGCCGCCCACGAGGAATTCCGTCGAAGAGGTCGGGTTCCCGGAGGGCGCAGGTGACCGAGGCGGAGAAGCCGCTGACAGTCCACCCGCGGAAGCAAATCCGACATCGCCTACGAGGAACGCCGCCGGAGGCTGCCGAATCGGAGCCGGCGAAGGTGCACCCGCGAAACCGAACGCCGGAGGCACCGACGAAACGTCGGTGGGTTTTCCATCCGCATGAGGCTCCTCATGACGCTCGTGGGGCCGCGGTTTGGTGTCGACGGGCTCACGTGAGACACGACGCACCCCCCCATGGGTGAGCCCACGCTCGCACACGTCACTGCGGGATCGTGCACGGGTGTCGTCGACAGGACGAACTCCCGTACAGCGCACACTGTTCTCGGACGTGCTGGATTCATCGGACCGCACTCGTATGGTACTAGTGGCGACGTTGTCCCTGGGACCGGGTTGTGGCGTGAGTGGCATCCCGGCCCGCGCGGTCGCCTTGTCCGGGCCATCTGCGTCGGGCGGTTCCGGGGAGAGCAGGGGAGGCAGCTCCAAGCCTGGAGAGGACCCAGAAGGGTTGACCAATGAGCGAGCGAATTGTCGATACGCCTCCATGAGGCGCTCGCCGAGAAGGTTGCCGACCTCCTGAAGCGGCCTACCGCCAAGGACGCGATGTATCTCGTCAACGAACCGCGCACAGCGTGCGCGGTGAGCAGCGTTGTCAGGGGGTTCCAGTAGGTCCAGGGTGCCCATTAGCGCCCGAGCGGAATCAGGGGGAGAACTCAGCGCGAGAGTCACGCCCAAACGGTCTCGTTCCTTGATGATCAACGTCGTGAAGGGTCCTATGGTGGCGAGTACAGACGTCGTCACAATATCGACGAAACGAGCCGGCGACATGACTTGCCCGGATTCCTGGGAGGCCTCCGCCGCCCGTGCCCGCTTACCCGCCGGGGGAGCATGTTGAGCGCCAGCATATCGGTTGCGCTGTGCATCCCCACCTCCGGATGCGGGCGACATGTCTTGCCCGGGTTCCTGGGGGGCCTCTGCCGCACGCGCCCGCTTATCCGCCGGGGGGGCATGTTGAGCGCCAACTTGTCGGTTGCGCGGCGCATCCCCACCTCCGGATGCGGGTTGAGGTGTATCCCCCCCTCGGGGCCGTTTCGCGAGCTGAAGGTCTTGCGTCG
>CAIOSS010001080.1 GCA_903860995.1 uncultured delta proteobacterium
CTCGCGATCACCGAAATGGTTGTGGTGCGCATGGACGGGCCTCCGATCTCGCGCGGGTGCCACAGGATCCCGCGCGCGGCGGGTGCTTGACGGACGCGCTCCCGCTGGGCACGGATGCCCCATGCGTTCCGCCCTGCTCCATTGCCTCCCGCTGTTCATGCTCCTCTCCGGCTGCTTCGACGCCGACCCGGCGACCGCCCCCAACGACGTCCCCGACGCCGGGGCGAGCGACGCCGTCGCGATCGACCGCCCCGCAACGGATGCGGGCACCGCCGACGCGGGCGCTGCCGACGCCGGGCCGCTGCTCTCGCCCGATCAGCCGACGGCCGACGCGCCCGCACGCAGCGACGCGGCCGACGCCAGCGCCGCTGACGCTGAAGCCCTCACCGACGCCATCGTCGCCGACGCTGTCCCTGCGGACTCGGCGACCGCCGACGACGCCGCGGCGGAGTGCATCGGCCGCCCGTCGGCCTGCATCATGGGCACGCCCGGCGGCATCTGCGGCGACACGGTCACCCCGCCGCTCTGCGAGGGCGGAAGCTGGCGCTGCCCCGAGGGGACCATCCCCGTGACGGCGTGCGCGTGCAGCGGGCGGCCGCCCGGGAGCGCGTGCACCTGCGCGGCGGGCGGGTGGGTGTGCCCCGACGCGGGCCGGTAGCGCTCGCTCGCACCGCGCGGGCGATCAGCCCGGGATGGTGATGCAGCCGAACTGCACCTCGATGGAGGCGCTGCCGGCGCGGAGTTCTTCGTTCGCACGGTCGCACGACGCGGGGCAGAGGTTGACCCGCGTGGGCCTTGTCTCGTTGTCGTAGTACCAGCCGCCGGTGGCGCGGCACGCCGCGGCGTTGGCCACCTTCCCGATGACGGTCGCCGACGCGCCGCGCACGACGACGTTGACGAGCCGCGGGTCGAGCACCGAGCCGCCGGGCGGCGCCGGGAGGGCGAGGTCGCACGCGATGCGGCTGCTGCGCTCGACCGCGGTGGCGATGCGATCGAAGAAGGGCGCCCACGCGGAGGAGCCGTCACACAGGCGCGCGCGCACGCCGCCGCGGCGGCGGACGAGGGTGGTGTACACGGCGCCCGAGGCCGGGGCCGAGCCGCCGGTGGGGTACGTGCAGCGCACGGCGGGGTCGCGCTCGTCGCCCCAGCCGTAGATGCCGCTGAAGGTGTAGTTGTTGAAGAGGCCCTCCCACGAGGGGTCGAGCAGGCCGGGCGGCAGGTCGAAGGTGCGGGAGTTGGGGTTGGTGCCGCCGCGGAAGGTCTCGAACTGGTCGGCCGTGAGGCGCGACTGGTCGTCGGTCACCACTACGAAGCTCTTGCTCGCCTCGGGCCGCAGGAACTCCCGCCAGGGCTCTCCGCCCCGCGGGTCGCTGGCGGTGTAGCCCATGGTCTGCCCGAGGGTGCCGAGCAGCTGCTCCAGGGGCTGCGTGCTCCGGACGTCCACCGAGGAGTGCAGGAAGCGTGGGCCGTTGCCGCAGCGGTCGTCGCCCGCGAGCGGAGCCGGGATGCACACCGCGTAGCGACGTCCGTCGGGCACGGTGACGCTTCGCTGGACGTTGCGCAGGGAGAGCATCACGACCCGGTAGTCGAGCCCGCGCGAGCCCACGAGGGCCGCGAAGGTGTTGAGCCCGCGGATGACCTCGTCGATCGC
>CAIOSS010001081.1 GCA_903860995.1 uncultured delta proteobacterium
CCAGCCGGCCCCGATGTTGGTGCCGATGCCCGTCGTGAGGCGGTCGAGGGCGCGCCGGGCGGTCTCCGCGCCCGCCGCGTCGAAGGGCGTGGGGGCGACGGCCACCCGGGCGTCGCGGTCGAAGGTGATGACCGCGACCCGGTCTTGCGGGCCGAGCGAGGCGAGCACGTCGCGGGTCGCCTGGAGCGCCAGCGCGAAGCGGCCGCCGCGCATCGAGCTCGACGCGTCGATGGCGATGGCCAGGCAGAGCGGCGCGCGCGCCTCGGCGCCCGGCCCGTACGAGGGGGCGGCCCCGCGCCCGCTGACCTCGAAGTGCAGGAAGGCGTCGCGCGCCCCAGCCCCGAGCTCGGGCAGCCGGGCGGCGTGACAGACCAGGCCAATGGGCATGCGCGCCGACCGTTCCCTTCTCAGCTGCCCGCGATGGTCATCTGCGCGACGCGGATGGTCGGCGACGCGACCCCGCTCTTCAGGTCGAGGTCGTCGCCCACGGCGTCGATGGAGCCGAAGAGCTCGCGGAAGTTCAGGCTGATGGTGACCTCGGAGACCGGGTACGCGAGCGCGCCGTCCTCGATCCAGTAGCCCACTGCGCCGCGCGAGAAGTCGCCCGTCACGGCGTTGAAGCCGAAGCCCATCATCCCGGTGACGTAGAGACCGCGCTTCGTCGACCGCAGGATGTCCGCGTGCGACTGCCTCCCTGGCAGGAGGTAGAAGTTCGACACGCCGGCGCCCGACCCGGTGCTGCTCGCGCTGCTCCCGGTGCTCTTCAGCCCGAGCTTGCGCGCGCCGTAGGTGTCGAGCAGCCAGGTCTTGAGCACGCCGCCCTCGACCACCACGTTCTTGCGCGCGGGGAGGCCGTCGCCGTCGAAGGGCCGCGAGCCGGGGCCCGCGTGGCGCAGCGGGTCGTCGACCATCGTGACCAGGTCGCTCGCGACGCGCTCGCCCATGTGGTCGAGCAGGAAGCTGCTGCGGCGGTAGATGGCGTCGCCGGTCACGCAGCCCGCGAAGGCCCCGAGGAGCGAGCGCGCGGCGTCGGGGTCGAAGATCACCGGCGCCGTGGTGGTGGGCACGCGCTTGGATCCGAGCAGGGCGATGGTGCGGCGCGCCGCCTCGACGCCGATGGCCTCCTCGGACTCGAGCTTCGCGAGCTGGCGTCGCGCCGACCAGTAGCTGGCCGTGCGGTTCTTCCCACCCTCGTCCGAGGCGACGGGGGAGACGGAGAGCGACGCGTAGCTCCCTCGGTACCCGCCGCGGAAGCCGCCGCTCGTGGCCATGTAGAAGCCGCCGGAGGTGCGCCCGAAGGAGGCGCCCTCGCTGTTGTTGATGCGCGGGTCAAATTCGCGCGCTGCCTTCTCGGCGCGTTGGCAGCGGCGCACGGCGTCGTCGGCGTCGACGGAGTCGCAGGCCGGGTCGTGGAGGCCGAGGTCTTCCCACGACTTCGCGAGCTCGTCGGGGTCGGGCAGGCCCGCGTAGGGGTCCTCCTGCGAGAGGTCGCAGAGCTCGAGGGCGTCGCGCACGAGGCGGTCGAGCCCGTCGGCGGTGAGGTCGTTGGTCGAGCTCGTCGCGACGCGCTTGCCCTTGAAGGCCCGCACCCCGATCGAGCAGGTGCCCGCCTCCTCCACGAGCTCGACCTCGTCGAGGCGCACGCGCACCGAGAGGTCCTGCCCCGCGCGCGCGACCACCTTCGCGTCCGTGGCGCCGCCGTCGAGGAGGCGTCGGAGCACCGCGTCGGCGCGGTCGCGCAGCATGTCGTCCTGGTTGTTTCCCATGTGTTCCTCAGCGCCCCTGGACGGCGGTGCCGCCGACGGTCATCGACGAGATCTTGATGGTGGGGCAGCCCACGCCCACGGGCACGCTCTGCCCTTCCTTGCCGCAGGTCCAGATGCCATCGGACACCTGGAGGTCGGTGCCGAGCATCGTGACCTTCGACAGCGCGTCGGGGCCGTTGCCGATGAGGTTCACGTCCTTCACCGGCGCGGTGATCTTCCCGCCCTCGATGAGGTACGCCTCGCTCAACGAGAACACGAAGTCCCCGGACGCGATGTCCACCTGGCCGCCGCCGAAGCGCCGCGCGTAGATGCCGTTCTGCACCGAGCGGATGATCTCCTCGGGGTCGTGGGGCCCGGCCAGCAGGAGCGTGTTGGTCATGCGCGGCATCGGCGTCGCGCGGAAGCTCTCCCGCCGCCCGTTGCCCGTCGGCGCGAGCCCGAAGTGCCGCGCCGAGAAGGTGTCGTGCAGGTAGCCCCGAAGCTGGCCTTTCTCGATGAGCGTCGTGCTGGTGGGCGTGAAGCCCTCGTCGTCGACGTTGATCGAGCCGCGCCCGTGGTCGAGGTCGCCCCGGTCGACGACCGTGCACAGCTCCGAGGCCACCGCCGTGCCGATGCGCCCGGAGTAGTTGCTCACGCCCTTGCGGTTGAAGTCCGCCTCGAGCCCGTGGCCCACGGCCTCGTGCAGCAGGATGCCGGCGTCCCCCGGCCCGAGCACCACCTCCATCTCCCCGGCGGGCGCCTCGCGCGCGTCGAGCATCGCGATGGCGAGGCGCACGGCCTCCCGGGCGTGGTCGTCGACGGACTTGCCCGGCTGGTCGAAGTACTCCATCCCCACGCGGCCGCCGCCGCCGGAGCTCCCGGACTGGCGCTTGCCCTCGCTCTCCACGATGACCTGCGCGCCGAAGCGCAGCATGGGCTGCACGTCACGCACGAAGCGCCCCTCGCTGGTGGCGATGAGCAGCTCGCGCACCGACTCGTTGAGCGAGGCCACGACCCGCTGCACGCGGCTGTCTGCCGCGCGCGCGGTGCGGTCGGCCTGGAGCAGCAGGTCGCGCTTGCCGGCGCCCGCCACGACGATGGACGGCACGGCGACGGCGTAGCGCTCGGGGTGCGCGCGGTCGGTCACCTCGGCGACCTGGCGGGCGTCGCCGCGGGCGATCTGCGCGGCGGTGCGCGCGGCCCGCAGCAAGGCTTCCCAGGAGAGGTCTTCGGTGTACGCGTAGCCCGCAGCGAACCCGCGCTGCACGCGGATGCCGACGCCGACGGACACGCCGCGGCTGGCGGACTTCACGATGCCCTCCTCCAGGACCATCGAGGCCCCGAGGCCGTACTCGGCGAAGAGGTCAGCGGCGTCGCCGCCCTGCGACAGGGCCACGGTGAGGAGCTTGCGGGCGCGGTCGTGGTCGATCTCGAAGGCCCCCCCCGGTGCGAAGGGGGCGCGGGGGAGCGCGGTGTGCGGCTGGGACATGGCGGTGCGGACTCCTTTCGGCGAAGCCGTCGGCGCCCTCCATAGGAAGTGGGGGGAAAGGCGCCGCGGGATCCGCAGCATACGATGCCTGGGCGGCAGGCGCTGCGTCCGCTTCGCGGACGAGCGGTTCTACCGGGGAGGGGCCTTCGCGCTCCGGCCGAGGCGGAGCGTGGCGACGAGCAGGCCCACCGAGATGAGGCCGGGGATGCTGGCGAAGAGGATGTCCATGGAGCCATCCGGAGAGCAGCCCGCGTGCCCTGCGGCCTTCGTCGGGCGGCGCCGCCGATCGCCAGGGCGGAGCGTGGGCGGGCCGACCCGCGGCGCGTCGCGGCGCCCACGGCCAGGTCGTAGCCCCTGCTAGTACCGCGTCGCAAGAGTCCTGACGGGTTGAGCCAGGCTGCCTCGGAGGATAAGAACCGCAAGGGTCGCAAGGGTCGCAAGGGGAGTTCCGCCGGCGCTGCCGCTGCCGC
>CAIOSS010001082.1 GCA_903860995.1 uncultured delta proteobacterium
GGCGAAGCGGCCCGCGGCGTCGGACTCACCCGCGGCCTCGAAGCGCTCCGCGGCCTGGAGGTACCGGGCCGCGAGCCCCCGCGGGTCGAGCACCGGCCGCCCGTGGATGCGTCGCTCGACGTCCAGCGCCCGGACCACGTCGCGGACGCCTGCCGCCAGGGCCGCCACGCGCCCGAGCACCTCCGCGGGCAGCTCGTGCTCGCGCGCCGCGTCGTCGAGCACCCGCAGCGCCTCGGCGGGCTGCCCGTCCGCGGCGAGCGCGTCGGACCACAGCACCCACGGCGCGAGCCACCCGGGCGCCACCCGCCGGGCCTCCGCCGCGAGCGAGAGCGCTGCCCGGACGTCCCCCCGGGCGAGCAGGGCCTCCGCCCGACGCAGCGCGCGAACGGCCTCGTCGGGCGGCGGCATGATCCGATCGAGCAGGCGTTCGAAGCGGTCGACCAGGCCCATCGCCCGGTTGCCATTACCACGCGTCCGCCCTCCCCGAGCGCCGCGACCCGTCACGATGGCGGGTGGCGCCGGGGCCGCCCGGGTGTATCTCCTCACCGCATGGCCGCCCCGCATCGAAGCAACGCCCGCCCCGCCCCGCGCCCCTCGAAGGACAAGCCCGGGCCCCTCGACTGCCTCGAGGCGATCTACCTCGCGGAGGCCCGCCCCGGCCACGCCCTGCCCACCCCGACGCAGCCCGAGATCGCCTTCGCGGGCCGAAGCAACGTGGGCAAGTCCACCCTGCTCAACCGCCTCGCGCAGCGCCGCGCGCTCGCGCGCACCTCGAAGACCCCGGGCTGCACTCGCGGGGTGGTGCTCTTTGAGCTGCGCCTCCGGGACGAGACCCGGTTGCACATCGCCGACCTCCCGGGCTACGGCTTCGCCGACCGCTCGAAGGGCGAGCGGGCCGCGTGGGGCAAGCACCTGGAGGAGTACGTCGCGCGCCGCGCGTCGCTGCGCGCGGTCATCGTGCTCATCGACGTCCGCCGCGGGCCGCAGCCCGACGACCTGCAGCTCCTCGACTGGCTGCGCTTCATCCACCGCGACCCCATCGTGGTGCTCACCAAGATCGACAAGCTCTCGCGCAACGAGGTCGGCGCCGCCGTCGCGAGCGCGCACCGCGACCTCGGGGTCCCCGTGCTCGCCGTGTCGGGCGAGACCGGGGCCGGACGCGAGGAGCTTCTGCAACGAATCCGAGCGATGGTCGCACCCGTCGAGGCACAACCAGGCACAGATGCCGAGGGGGTGAGCGCGCCGGTCACGGGTGATCCCACCGTCGGGCATCCTCCCGGCACAGCCCCGGCACAACCAGACGCCCTCGCGCGCCCGAACATTTCCGATCACGCGTGATTGACGGCCTCCCGGCGCTGGCCGAGAGTCGTGCCATGCTTCTGCGATGGCTCGCACCGCTCACCTTTGTGGCGTTGACGTTGTTCACATCCGGGGCTGGGGGCGCGGGTGTGCCACCGGTTCGGATGCCCATTCGCATCGTCGATGTCCGCGGGGCGGCGTCCATCCTGCAGCGCGGTGCCGCCGTCCTCGACGCGCGCGACGCGGCCTCCTTCGCGCAGGGGCATCTGCCCGGGGCGCAGATGTACGCCTGGCAGGCATTCACGGGAGAGGGCGCGGCGCGGGGGCGGCTGAAGCCTGACGCCCAGGCGCTGGCACAGGCCGTCGCAGCCCTCGGCGTCGACGGCGCGCGGCCTGCTCTCGTCTACGGCAGCGGCGCGAGCGGCTGGGGCGAGGAGGGGCACGCGGCCTGGCTGCTGGCGCTCCTCGGGCACCCCGACGTGGCGCTGCTCGACGGGGGATTCACGGCGTGGAAGTCCGCCGGGCGACCGGTGGTGACCTCCCACGCCCGGGCCACGATGGGCCGCTTCGGCGCGCGCTGGCGCGACGACCTCGTGGCGCGCAAGGCCGACGTGGGCGCCGCGCGGGCGCAGGTCATTGACGTCCGCAGCGGCCTGGAGTTTCGAGGGGCGACGCCCTACGGGGAGGCGCGGGGTGGGCACATCCCCGGGGCGAGGCACATCGACTGGCGCACCCTGCTCGACGAGCGGGGCCGGCTGGTGCCGTCGTCGCGGGTGGTCCGCCTGCTCTCCGACGCGGGCATCGACCCCGGGCGCGAGATCGTCACCTGCTGCACGTGCGGCGTGCGCAGCGCCATGGCGGCGGTGGCCCTGGCCGCGCGCGGCGTGTCGTCGGTGCGCAACTACGACGGCTCGCTCGCGGAGTGGTCGGCCGATCCCAACGCCCCGATGGAGCGGTGATCTCCCGCGAGCAGGCCACCGCGCCGCGGGCCCCGCGTGGCGCACGCTGCCCCAACTGCGGCGACGTGGTCCCCGCGGGGTCCCTGCGCTGCGACCGCGACGGCTGGCTCTACAGCGACGTCCTCGACACGTTCTCGGGCGCCACGCTGGCGGGGCGCTACCGGGTCATCGCGCGCCTCGGCCGCGGGGGCATGTCGAGCGTGTACCTCGCCCGGCACCTCATGATCGACCGCCTCGCGGCCGTGAAGGTGCTGCGCTCCGACCTCAGCCGCGACCCGGTGCACCGCGACCGCTTCCTGCGCGAGGCCCGCGCGGTCAACCGCATCCAGCACGAGAACGTCATCGACATCAGCGACTACGGCGAGACCTCCGAAGGGCTCGTGTACCTGGTGATGGAGTACGTCCCGGGGGAGAGCCTGCTCGCGGCCATCGCCCGGGGCCCGCTCGCCCTACGCCGGGCGCTGGACATCACCCGGCAGATCGCCTCGGGCCTCGCCCGCGCCCACCAGATGGAGGTCATCCACCGCGACCTCAAGCCCGACAACGTGCTGCTCATCCCGCGGGACGACCGGCGCGACCAGGTGAAGCTCCTCGATTTCGGCATCGCGAAGCTCCTCGACCAGCCCTCGCTCACGCTGAGCAACAAGGTCTTCGGGACGCCCGGGTACATCGCCCCGGAGTACGCGACCGGCGGGGCCATCACGCCGCGCACCGACCTCTACTCCCTCGGCGTGGTGCTCTACGAGATGGTCACCGGCTCGCTGCCCTTCGAGGTCGAGCACCTCGGCGAGCTGATGCTCAAGCACGTGATGGAGGCGCCCATCCCCCCGCGGGCGCGGGTGCCCTCCATCCCCGAGCCCATCGAGCGCTTCGTCCTGCGCTGCCTGGAGAAGCAGCCCGAGCGGCGCTTCCAGAACGCGCACGAGCTCATCGAGCACATCGACGCGCTGCGCCGTGACCTGTCCGGCGACCCGGTGCTCGACGCGCTGCCCCCGCCCCGGGAGCCCGCGGCGGTGATGGGCTGGACGCCCACCATCGCGGTGCGCGGCGTCGACCCCGACCCCGTCGACGAGGGGCCGACGCGGGTGCGCGGATCGCTCGTACCGCTACCCCTGGCGGCGCCGGTGCGGGGGCGGGAGAGCTCGCCGAGCGACCTGCTCAACATCCCCCGCGGCGGCGCGGGCATCGGCGGGGTGCTGGACGTCCCTGCGCCCGAGCGCGTCGACCCGGTCGAGCGGCCGAGGGCGTGGCGGGCGTTCATCGACGCGGTCACCACCCGCCTCGCGGCGATGTTCTGGGGCGACCCCGTGGCGGAGGTGAAGGCCCGGCTCGGGGCGATGCGCGCGCGGGTCGCCGCGATGGACGTCGCCGTGACGCAGCTGGAGATCGACCGGGTGCGCGCGCTCGGCGTCGAGGCCCGGGCCCGCGAGCTGCGCATCGACCACGGCAACGCCGTCGACGCGCTCGCCGCCACGCTCACGCAGCACGGGCGCGAGCGCGACGACTCGGCGTCGCGGCGCGCGGCGCTGCTGCGACGGCGCGAGCAGGTGCTGCGCGAGTCGGTGCCCGGCGCGGCGGCGCTGGGGGCCTCCGACGCCATCCTCTGGGAGCTCGCGGCCTGCGAGGAGACGCTGCGCGAGCAGGTCGCCGCGTGCGACGCGCTAGAGTCGCAGCTGCACGACATCGAGTCGCAGCTCACCCAGGAGGAGCGCACGCTCGCGGTCGAGCTCGACGCGCTCATCCGCGAGCTCAGCGTAACCCTCGAGTCCATCGATGCCCTCGACGCCTCGCTGCGGGCCGACGTCGACGACCTCGACGCGACGGTGGCTGCAAAGTCGGCGGATCGTTGAACCTTTCGCGTCCGCTGAGGTAGGGTTCCGGCGATGTCGACCCGCCGCACGCAATGCATCTGGCTGCTCCCGGGCCTGCTCGCAGCCATCTGCGCCGCGTCGCCCGCGAGCGCGCAGCCCCAACCCTCCGCTACGCCCGCCGCCACGCCCGCCGCCACGCCCGCCGCCACGCCCGAGGCCCTCGCCGACGCGCGCCGCGCCTACGCGGAGGGCACCGAGCACTTCAACGCCGGTCGCTTCGCCGAGGCGCTCGCCGCCTTCGAGCGCGCCTTCGCGATGCGCGCCAACCCGGTGGTGCTCAAGCCCATCGCGGAGTGCCACGAGCGCCTGGGCCACGTGCCCGAGGCCATCGCGGCGCTCGAGCGCTACCTCCGCGAGCTGCCGACGGCGTCTGACCACGCGCTGCTGGAGGCGCGGCTCGCGTCGCTCCGGCAGCGCCCCGCGCGGGTGACCGTCAGCAGCGTCCCGGAGGGCGCGCAGATCACCGTCGACGGCGAGGCCCGGCCGCAGCGCACCCCCGCGGACGTCGACGTCGCGCCGGGGCACCACCGCGTCAGCGCGACCCTGCCGGGCTACCGCGCGACGGAGCGCGAGCTCGACACGAGCGCCGGCGTGGCCGTCTCGGTCGGCGTGGCGCTCGAGCGCGACGGCGCCGCGGGCGTCAACGCTCCGCCCGAGCGCGCCCCGTCAGGCGCGATCACCCCGCCGCCGCCCGCGGCGGGGCGAAGGGTGAGCTCGGCCGTGTGGGTCGCCACGGCGGTGGCGGGCGCGGCCGCGGTGGCGGGCACGGTGTTCGGCATCATGGCGCTGTCCGATGCCAACGACTACGAGCTCGCGCCGACGCAAGACCTGCTCGATCGCGGGCAGCGCAACGCGCTCCTGTCTGACGTCGGGTTCGGGGCGGCGCTGCTCTCGGCGGGCGTCGCGGTGGTGGTGTACTTCGCCGACCGCGGGCGCTCGGAGGCGGTCGCGCCGACGGCTGCGAGCGCGGGGCGGTTGCAGCTGACAGGCACCGGCCTTCGAGTGACGTTCTGACGGAGGCGCGGATTACGTGAGACGACGACTGCCATGGCTGATGGGTGTCCTGGGCTTCGCGACCCTGGCCGGGTGCCAGCTGATCGCGAGCTTCGACGAGGGGCGCCTCGACGGCGGCGCCGATGCGGGCGTGGTCGACAGCGGCGTGACGGACGCGGGGGGTGACTCCGGGGTCGACGTGGTCGTCGCCGATCGGCCGACCGACACCGGCGCGACAGACGCCGCTCCGGGCGACGTACTGGCGATCGACGTCGCGGACGCGGGCACGCCCGACGCCGGCGGCACGGACAGCGGCGTGACCGACGCGGGTCCGATGGATACCGGCCCCGCGGACACCGGCCCCGAAGACAGCGGCCCCGCGGACAGCGGCCCCGCGGATACCGGCCCGGGAGACACGGGACCCATGGACACCGGGCCCGCGGACACCGGCCCCGAAGACACTGGACCCGAAGACACTGGACCCGCGGACACCGGGCCCGCGGACACCGGCCCCGAAGACACTGGACCCGCGGACGCCGGGCCCGCCGACACCGGCCCCGAAGACACCGGGCCCACGGACGCGGGTGACGACGTCCCCGACTGAGCGCTTCTCTGGAGCCTCCGCCCTCACGGCCACCGCACCAACCACTGGAGACTGATCGATGAGCGATTCCGCGATCCGTTATGTCGTCGCCCGGGAGATCCTGGACTCTCGCGGCAATCCCACCGTCGAGGTCGAGGTTGAGCTGGAGGGCGGCGCGGTCGGCCGCGCGGCGGTGCCGTCCGGCGCGAGCACGGGCAAGCACGAGGCCCTCGAGCTGCGCGACAGTGACAAGCGCTTCGGCGGCAAAGGGGTCTTGAAGGCCGTCGAGAACGTGCACCTCCTGGGGCGCTCCATCGAAGACCTCGACGCCTTCGATCAGCAGCACATCGACACGGTGATGATCGACGCCGATGGCACGCCCAACAAGTCGAAGTACGGCGCCAACGCCATCCTCGGCGTGTCGATGGCGGTCGCGCGGGCCGGCGCCGAGTCGATGTCCATCCCGCTCTGGCGGTACCTCGGCGGCACCATCGCCTGCACGCTCCCGGTGCCGATGATGAACATCCTCAACGGCGGCGCCCACGCGGACAACGGGCTCGACGTGCAGGAGTTCATGATCTGCCCCGTGGGCTTCGACCGCTACTCCGACGCGCTCCGCGCCGGCGCGGAGATCTTCCACAAGCTCAAGGGCACCCTGAAGAAGGAGGGCCTCGCGACCTCCGTGGGCGACGAGGGCGGCTTCGCCCCGCGGCTGAAGAGCAACGAGGAGGCCCTCGAGCGCGTGGCCGCCGCGGTCACCGACGCGGGGTACAAGCTGGGCGGGGAGGTCGCGCTCGCCCTCGACGTCGCCGCGAGCGAGTTCTTCGACACGAAGACCCGGCGCTATCGATGGAACGGCGAGACCCTCGACGCCGCTGCCCTCTTCGAGCGCTACCGGCTGATGACCGAGCGCTTCCCGCTGATCTCCATCGAAGACGGCGCCGCCGAGGATGACTGGGAGGGGTGGAAGCTCCTGACCTCGCAGCTCGGCGCGGGCACGCAGCTCGTGGGCGACGACCTCTTCGTCACCAACCCCGAGCGGCTGAAGCGCGGCATCACCGACGGGGTCGCCAACTCGATCCTCATCAAGCTCAACCAGATCGGGACGGTCACCGAAACGCTGGCCACGATGCGCATGGCGGCGCGCGCGGGCTACACCTCCGTGGTGTCGCACCGCTCGGGCGAGACCGAGGACACCTTCATCGCCGACCTCACCGTCGCCACCAACGCGGGCCTCATCAAGACGGGCAGCCTGTCGCGCGGCGAGCGCACCGCCAAGTACAACCAGCTCCTGCGCATCGAGGCGCAGCTCGCCGACGGCGCCGTCTACCTCGGTCGCAGCGCCTTCCGCGCGCGCTGACCGCCTCCCGCTCCCCCCTTCGTCACCATCGTACCGACTACGGCCACGGCAGGTTGAGCAGGCGCGCGGCGTTGGCCCCGTAGACCTTGCGCAGCACCGCCGGGGCCAGGCCCACGCCTGAGATGGTCCAGCGCCCCTGGATGGGGGTCGGGTGCTCGAAGGCGCGGTCGTTGGACTCAAAGTAGCGCCACGTCGAGCGCCAGAAGCGGGTGATCTCGTCGGCGGTGGGCGGCTGCTCGCCCGTCGAGCCGAGCATGAGGTCGTGGGGGTCGGCGCCCACGCCGAGGTCGGTGCCGAAGAGCACGCGGTCCTGCCAGCGGAGGAAGAACGCGCGCATCCGGGCGGGGTCGTGGCGGCCGAACTCCGGCACGCGCGCCGACGTGTCGATGAAGTAGTTGGGGGCGCGGGCCAGGAGCGACTCCACGCGGTCGGGCTCCTCGGCGGCGTTGCCGAAGTGGGCGCCGATGAAGCGCAGCCGCGGGTGGCGAAGCACTCGCCGCTCGAACTCCCCGAGGATCTCCGCCCACCGCGGGAACATCGGGTCGGCGAAGCTCCAGGCGGGGTGCACGCGCAGCTCGTCCCAGCGCTCGTTGGCGGGAGTGTTGGGCTCGAAGAAGGCCCGCGGATCGCCGGAGTGGATGAGCACCACCAGGTTGAGCGCGGCGGCCCGCTCGAAGACCGGGTCGAGCATCGGGTCGTCGACGTGCAGTCGGTTGCCGCGGCCGTCGCCCGCGCCGAGGCCGAGCACCTTCGGGATCTTCCACCCGCGCACGCCCGCCGCCGCGCAGCCGTCGAGGATCGCGATCGAGGCGGCGACCCATCCCTCGGACCCGGCGTTGCGCCAGTCGATCATGCAGAAGGGCACGATGCGCCCGCCGGACTCACGCTGCTGGGCGAGGGCCTCCTCGAGCCCGTGGCCCGCCCAGCCCGCGGAGAGGTTGATGGCGTAGCGGATGTTCTGCGCGTCCATCATGCCGAGCTGCCGCGCCGTGGCACCGGGGTCGAAGTGGGTGTGCACATCGACGGCGGGGAAGGCCGCGCGGGTGTACGGCGTCACGGCGGGAGCGCTCGGGCGAACGGGCGAGCGGGCGCCCGCGGGGCGCTCGCGGGGGCGACACGCGACGAGCGCGAGGCCGAGCAGCAGGAGGTGACGGACGCGTTTGACAGGCATGGGTCGGACAGTAGTATCGCGCCGTCGCCGGACGGGCGAACTGGCGGGCACTGCGCTGCGGCACGCAGTCGGGATCGGAGGGTGCGATGACAAAGTCAGAGCTCATCGAGGTGATAGCGGAGCGTCAGGGCATCTCCAAGACCCGCGCCGAGCTGGTGGTGAACACCATCTTCGAGGCGATGGCCAACGCGCTCGCCGCCGAGGAGGGCATCGAGATCCGCGGCTTCGGGAGCTTCTCGATCCGGGAGTACCAACCGTACCTGGGTCGCAACCCGCGCACCCGGCGACCCGTGAAGGTGTCGGCCAAGAAGCTCCCCTTCTTCAAGGTGGGCAAGGACCTGAAGGAGATGGTCAACGAGAGCGCCGCGAACGGCGTGCCGATCATCGAGTAGCGGGGAGAGCGGCGCGCTCAGCGGCGCCAGGAGCGGATGAGCCGCACCAGCGCGCTGACGGCCTCGGGGCGGAGGGCCTGACCGAAGGCGGGCATGCGACCGCGGCCGTTGGTGATGGCCGCAGCGAGCTCGGCGTCCGAGCGGGCCGACTGGAGCGCCGCCGCGGAGAGGTCTGCCGGGCAGAACATCGCCGCCATCGGGCCGTCGCCGCGCCCGCCGGTGCCGTGGCACGAGGCGCACTGGGCGACGAAGAGGGCGCGCGCGCTGGCGTGGGGGTCGTCGTTGGTCGGCGCGGCGGTGATGGGCGAGGCGCTGGTGACGCCGCTGTCGTGGTCCTCCGGGCGCCACTCGCGCAGGCCCGCGCGCCCGCACGCGACGGCGAGCGCGAGGGGGAGCACGAGCGCGATCGCGCGGCCACGCACCATCAGGTGACCGTCGGGCCGCCGGAGGTGCGAGCCTCGGCGGTGGTGGGCGCCATGGGGAGGCGGGCGCGCTGGGCCTCGCTCTTGTTGTACTCCTCCACCACGCGGTTGATCTTCATCGAGCAGAACTTCGGCCCGCACATCGCGCAGAACTCCGCGCTCTTGAAGTACGCATCGGGGAGCGTCTCGTCGTGGTACTCGCGCGCCCGCTCGGGGTCGAGCGAGAGCCGGAACTGCTCGTTCCAGTCGAAGGCGTAGCGGGCCCGGGAGAGGGCGTCGTCGCGGTCGCGCGCGCCCGGCCGGTGCCGCGCCACGTCCGCCGCGTGGGCGGCGATCTTGTACGCGATGAGCCCGTTGCGGACGTCTTCGACGTTGGGCAGGCCGAGGTGCTCCTTCGGCGTGACGTAGCAGAGCATCGACGCGCCGGCGTAGCCCGCCATGGTGGCGCCGATGGCGCTGGTGATGTGGTCGTAGCCGGGCGCGATGTCGGTCACGAGGGGACCGAGCACGTAGAAGGGCGCCTCGTGGCAGAGCACGCGCTCCTTCTCGATGTTCATCGCGATCTGGTCGAAGGGCACGTGGCCGGGGCCCTCGATCATCACCTGGACGTTCTTCTCCCAGGCGCGCTTCGTCAGCTCGCCCAGCACCTTGAGCTCGCCGAACTGCGCCTCGTCGGAGGCGTCGGCGAGGCACCCGGGGCGCAGGCCGTCGCCCGCGGAGATGGTCACGTCGTAGCGGGCGCAGATGTCGAGCACCGCGTCCCAGTGGGTGAAGAGCGGGTTCTCCTCGCCGTTCTCGATCATCCACTGCGCCATGAGCGAGCCGCCGCGCGACACGATGCCCGTGATGCGGTGCTGCACCGTCGGCAGCAGGTGCCGCAGCACGCCCGCGTGCAGCGTCATGTAGTCGACGCCCTGCTTCGCCTGGTGCTCGATCATCCCGAGCAGGTCGTCGACGGTCATCTTCGCGATGGACTTCACGTCCTGCACCACCTGGTAGATGGGCACGGTGCCGATGGGCACCGGCGAGGCCTTGATGATCTCCGCGCGGATGCCATCGATGTTGCCGCCCGTGGAGAGGTCCATCACCGTGTCGGCGCCGTACTTCAGCGACACCTGGAGCTTCGCGAGCTCCTCCTCGATCCTGCTGGTCACGGCGCTGTTGCCGATGTTCGCGTTGACCTTGCACGACAGCGCGATGCCGATGCCCATGGGCTCGAGGTTGGTGTGCGCCACGTTCGCCGGGATCACCAGCCTCCCCCGGGCCACCTCGTCGCGCACCAGCTCCGGGGCGACGTTCTCCCGCTTCGCCACGAAGGCGATCTCCTCGGTCACCACGCCCGCCCGGGCGTACAGCATCTGCGTCTTCACGCGATCGTTCGACCGCCGGGCCACCCACTCGCTTCGCATGGTCGCTCCTCAGGGAAACCGTCTTGAGATGCCTCGCCGCAGATCCGTCCGGCGGACCGCGGATGTTCGCCGCACCGTGTAGTGCACCTTAGTCCCCTCGGGCAAGACGTACGGCGCCCGTGGTATGCCTCCTACCCTACGATCGACATCCCCCAGCCATGGCCGATCTCCCCTATTCCGCCGAAGCCTTGAGCCTTCTTCGACCCCGCGCCAAGGCCCTCCTGCGAAAACGGATGCGCCAGCTCCGCGGGTCGCTCCCGCCCGACGCCCGCGACCGTCGCTCGGCCGCCGTCACCGCCCGCGTGATCGCCCTCCCCTGCTGGCAGGCCGCCCGGGCCGTCGCGCTCTACGACTCGATGCCCGACGAGTTCGACACCCGCGGCCTCCTCGACGACGCCGTCGCCCGCGGCCTCGACGTCGCCCTGCCGGTCGTGGGCGAGGGCCGGGCCCTCTCGTTTCGCTGGCTCGTGCGCGCGGGCGAGCGGCACCCCACGGCGATGTCGGCCTTCGGCATCGCCGAGCCCACCGCCGAGGCGCCCGAGGTCGACCTCGCGCACCTCGACGTGGTCGTCGTGCCGGCGCTCGCGATGGACCCTCGCGGCCACCGGCTCGGCTTCGGCCGCGCGCTCTACGACAACACCCTCACCCTGATGCCCCGCGCCGTGCGGGTCGCGGCGGTGTTCGCCTTCCAGATGATCGCCGAGGTCCCCGACGAGGCGCACGACCAGCGCGTGCACCTCGTGGTGACCGATGAAGACACCTACCGCGTCGACGACGCGCCCTGATGGAGCCGCACACGCCATGACCCCGATCTCATTCCTCGCCGGTGCCGCCGCGGGCGCCGCCGCGTCCTGGGCGCTTCGATCGAAGGGCGCCGACGCCGACCTGGACGCCCTCCGCCGTGACCTCGAGGGCGCCCGCGCCGAGGGCTCGACGCACGAGCGGGCGCTCGTCGAGGCCCTCGCCCGGGTGGAGACGCTCGCCACGCAGGCGACGCTGCTCCACGAGGTGATCGAGGCCGCCCGGGGCGAGGCCCGCGCCGCGCACGAGCAGGCCGACGTGCACCGCCGGGCGGCGGCGGTGACGCTGGAGGAGGCCACCGCGCGGGCGCGCGACCTGGTGCGGGCGGAGGTCGAGGCCCGGGCGCAGCAGCGGGCGCAGCAGGTGGTGGCCGACGCGCGGGCGCAGGCCGAGGCGCTGACCCGGGACCTGAAGTCCCGCGACGAGCGCCTCGCGCTCCTGGAGAGCGCCGTCACCCAGAAGGACCAGCGGCTGGCCCTGCGCGAGGCGGAGCTGTCGAGCCGCGACCGCGGGGTGACCGAGCGCGAGCGCGCGGTGGCGCAGCGCGAGGCCGTGGCGGAGAAGCTGGTGACCGAGCGGGGCGCGGCGCTGGAGGCGGTGAAGACCTCGGAGAAGGAGGCCCTGGAGCGGGTCGCGGCGCTGACGGGCGAAGAGGCGCGGAGCCGGGTGATCGCCGAGATCCTGGACGACGCGCGGCGCTCGGGGGCGCGCGAGGCCAAGCAGATCGAAGACCTCGCGCGCGAGGAGGCCGAGAAGCGGGCCAAGCGGGTGATCGGCATCGCCGTGCAGCGCTACGCGGGGGAGTA
>CAIOSS010001083.1 GCA_903860995.1 uncultured delta proteobacterium
CTTGCGCACCTCGTCGGTGGTGGTGACGGGCGCGTCGAACGCGAGGCGCGCCGCCTTCGGCCCCCTCGGCGTGCTGATCGCCAGGTCGAAGCCGTAGCGATCGACCGCGGTCATCGTCACAGCGCTCGCCTCGGGGACCAGGAGCAGACCCTTCGCGTAGGCGAGCAGCGCGTCGCCGTGATCGTCGTTCATGTGCGTAAGAATGCCGGCAGCGGCGCCCGCGAGGGGGTCGGGCTCGGCGCGCGCGTAGTCCTCCGCGCCCACCCACGACATGCGGCCGAAGCCGCCCACGTAGCGGAGCGCGGTCGGCTCCAGGCGATAGAAGGCGAAGTCCTCGAAATCGACGTAGTACCCGGCGCGCGGCTGCGCGGCGAGGAAGGTCGCGCGCACGTCGGCGACCTCGGAGGCTGGCACCCTCGCGCAGGGCCCGAGGAGCGTGACCCGCCCGAGCGCGAGCACCTCCTCGTGACGACCAGGGGCTTCGGTCACGAGCATCGACGCCTCCGCGTGATCGTCGAGGTTCTGCGTGTGCTCGGCGAGGCGGGACAGCAGCATGAGGGCCTGGCCCCCGCGGTCCCATGCGACCGTCACGAGCGACCCGTACGGATACCCGACGGGCTCGCGCGCGATCGTGCAGAGGGTCGCCGAGCGCGCGTCGGCGACCAGCGTGCGACAGCGCTCGGCGTGGGTCGGTGCGCGGGCGGCGAGAAGCTCCGGGCGATCGTCGTCCGCGCCTTCGCCGCGCCCGTGACGGCCTGCTCTCGTGGGGTCGTTCGCCATGCGGAAGGGCTAGCACGGCGCGACGCCTACGACCCCCTCGTGTCGGGCTCGGTCTTCGGCCCGGAGCGCTCCCGACAGGTGCGGGAGGAGGTCTTCGACGTCTGCGTGGCGTAGGGCCTGTCGCTGCTCTCTGCCGCGCCCGGCGACGAGCGGCCCGGCCGCTACGACTTCGACTGCTCGGCGATGGCGGGCCTCGCGCAACACCGGCCGCGTGGCCTTCGTGGAGGAGACGCCGCGGCGGCGGTTCACCTGCGCGGTTCAGCGACTCCGAGGGAGCCCATGTCGATTCGGCAGGAGGTGGCCCTCAGCTCTTCGCCACGCCGAACCGACCCGCGCCCCGGAAACACCAGAGCCCCCGGATCGCCTCGTCTCGCGACGATTTGATCCGGAGGCTCTGGAGTGGAAAACCCGCTCTCACACGGGCAAATCCTTCGGTGACCCCAACGGGATTTGAACCCGTATTACCGACGTGAGAGGCCGATGTCCTAACCGTTAGACGATGGGGCCTTCTGACAAACCTGCTCGGGGACTAGGATTCGAACCTAGATAGACGGCGCCAGAAACCGTCGTCCTGCCATTAGACGATCCCCGAAAGAGCGAGACCTCGCCGGACCGGGATTGGCCTTGTACAGAACAGTCCGCACCCTCGTCAACATTCTTCGTGACGATTCTTCAACGCCCCGCGGCCACCCCCCGGCGAGGCGCGCGGAGCACCCCGCGGATGTAAGCCTCCAAGGCCCCCCAGCGCGCCGGGGCGGCGTTGAGCAGCGCCACGCCGTGGGCGTCGGAGCCGGGCACCACCGAGCGCTCGACCCGCATGCCCGGCGCCTCGGTGGCGAGCGTCCCGAGGTCGCGCGCGCTCTCGACGTCGCCCGCCGCGGCCATCATCCAGGCCGTGCGCGTCGGCACCGTCGGCAGCACCGCGTACGCCCGCATCGGGCCCAGCGCGTCGAGCCCGTGGTACGCGACCCCCGGGGAGATCATCGC
>CAIOSS010001084.1 GCA_903860995.1 uncultured delta proteobacterium
CCTGGTCCAGTGGCGGCTGAGGTACCGCAATGGGCAGGGGCGCGAGGTCGGGACCGCGGCGGGCGCCACCCTCGGTACGGACGGCGAGGGGGCGTTCCTCGAACCGGGAGACGACTGCGCGCCGCCCTACGACCACGCTGCCGACATGAGGCTGTTCGACTTCGACGGCGACGGGGGGCTGGAGATCGCGTTCACCCACGAGAGCCGACGCGAGCGCGGCGAGCTGAGCATGTTGCGCGACTTCCGCTACGCGCGCGGTCGCATCGCGGAGTTCCCTTGAGCCTCGCCCGCTACTCCAGGAAGGCCAGCAGGCGGTCGCGCTGGGCCTCCGCGTCCGCCCTTCCGAGGTCGATGAGCTTGCGCGCGAAGGCGCCGTCGAAGAGCAGGTAGCTCGCGAGGTCGCTCTCGTCGTTCATGCTGTTGTCGAGCAGCGCGAGGAGCTGCCGCGCCACCATCGACCCGGAGAGCCGGCCGCGCCGGACGTGCTGCGCCGCGAGCCGCCCGATGTCCTGGCTGGGCCGCACCAGCATCGTCTCGACCTTGCGGTAGGGCTCGCCGCCGCGGGCCACGGCGTGCGCGCTCAGGCGGTCAGCGAAGCCCGGGCCGGCGACCTGCTCGCCGTCCTCGAGGATCTGGTTGATGCGCCCGAGCAGCTCGACGTCGGCCTGCACGTGGTCGAGGAGGAAGGCGTTGAGGACCTTGCCCAGGAGGAAGAGCGCGCCGGGCGACTCGTTGACCTGGCCCGAGGGCGACTCGTTGACGACGTTGCCGCGCGACTCGCGCGAGAGCCCGATCACCAGGATGCGCTCGGCCCCGAGGCGGATGGCCGGCGCGATGGGGGTGTTCTGCCGCAGGCCGCCGTCGCAGTAGAGCATCGAGCCGATGCGCACCGGCGGGAACACCAGCGGGATGGCCGCGCTCGCCAGCGCGTGCTGCGGCCCGATGGTCTGCCGCTCGACCACCACGCGCGCCCCGAGCCCCACCGGCAGCGGCACCTCCGGCGCGGTGTCCATGAAGAGCGTGGTGCGCCCCGTGGCGATCTCCGTCGCGCTCACCGAGAGTCCGCGAAGCAGCCCCCGCTTGAGCGAGCGCGCGACCATCTTCCAGCTGATCTCCCGGGTCACCAGATCGACCATCGGCTGCACGTCGAAGAGCCCCGCGGCCTCGCTGCCGCCGCGCAGCACCCGCGGCAGCCGCAGCGCCTGGCGCAGGTCGAAGCGCAGCACCTGCTCGAAGGCGATGGACGTCCAGAGGTCGACGAGGCGCTTCACGCCGGAGACCGGGTCGGCCATGTGCGCGGCGAGGTAGCAGCCGTTGATGGCCCCTACGCTGGTGCCGCAGATGACGTCGACGCGCGGCGGCACGTCGCCCCGCAGCCGCGTCAGCTCGCCGTAGAGGTACGAGAGCACCCCCACCTCGTAGGCCCCGCGCGCGCCGCCCCCCGACAGCACCAGCGCCACCGACCGCGGAATCACCGGCTTGCTCCACCGCTCGCTCGTCACGTCGTCGCTACCTCTCGCGGCGCCACGCGCCACGTTGCCATCACCGCCCGCTCAAGCGTGCCCGCCTGCTGCGCCATCGCGTTCGCGCTCGTCAGGTCTCCGCCCCGCCCCGCGCCCAGCACCCGCAGCGCCTCGGCGCACGCCAGCAGCACCCGCGCCCCGCGGTGGATGCGCGCCGGGTTGGCCATGAAGGGGTCGCCCAGCACCCGCTCGATGGCGTGCATCGCCGCCGCGCGGTCGCCCAGGTGGGCCGCCGCCAGCGCCATGCCCGCCCGCGCCCGCAGCACCTCCAGGGGGATCCCCGACTCCGCCGCCGCCTGCTCGGCGCTCTCCACCGCCACGCGCGCAAGGCGGTACTGGCGCCGCGCCATGAGCACCAGCCCGTCGCCGAGGCAGAGCCGCACGTACGCGTAGCGCCCGCCGGTCGCGCCGAGCAGCGCGCGCGCCCGCTCGATGGCCGCCGCCGCGTCGTCGACGTCGCCGCGCTCGACCAGCAGCTCGGCCAGGGTCACCAGCGCCTCGGCGAGGGTGCCGCCGAAGCCGTGCCGCACCGCCTCGGCCAGCGACACAGCCCGCTGCGTGAACTGCAGCGCCCGGGTCGCCCGCCCGAGGGCCCCCCACGCCTTGCCGGCGTGCAGCACCGTGCGGGCCATCCGGTCGCGCCCGCCCACCTCGCGCTCCAACGAGATCGCCGTGCGGAAGAAGCGCAGCGCCTCGGCGGGGGCGCCGGAGGCCATGCACGCCATGCCCACGGCGTCGTAGGAGGCGCCCAGCATCCGCCGCGGGCCGAAGCGCGTCGCCGTCGCCACCGCCTCGGCGCCGACGTCGAGCGCCGCCCGGTGCTCGCCCGCCCAGCGCCGCATCGTGGAGCGCGTCACCAGCACCTCCACCTCCAGCGCGCGCGGCACCTCCGCCTCGCGCCGCAGCGCCCCCAGCGCCGCGTCGGCCTGCTCGATGGCCGCCCGCAGCTCGCCCCGGTGCCCAAGGTGCACCGACCACGCCCAGCGCGCCTCGGCCTCGGTGCGCGCGTCGCCCGCCCGCCGCGCCGCTCGCACCGCCGCCACCACATCGCGCGCCGTGTCGAGCCCGGGGGTGATCTCGATCTTGAAGCGCGCCTGGCGTGTGAGCGCCCGCGCGATGACCCCGGCGTCCTCCGAGGCGATCGCCACCTCCCGCAGGGCCAGCAGCGCGCGCCGCCGCCGGCGGTTGTGCACCCCCGCCCGCGCGGCCTCCTCCAGGGCCTCCCACGCGGCCGCCTGGAGCTTCAAGCCCTCCAGGTCGCGCGCCCCTGCGCAGAGGGTGAGCACCCGCTCGTAGGCCTCGGCCGCCTCGCGCTGCCCGCGCGCCCCGGCGACGGTGAACGCCCGCGCGGCCTCCATCCACGCCCGCGCCGCGGGCCGGGTCGCCCCGGCGGCCTCGCGGTGC
>CAIOSS010001085.1 GCA_903860995.1 uncultured delta proteobacterium
CCCCGCCCCATCCCATCCAAAAGAACACCCCCTCCGCCAGGTGCACCGGCGCAGCATCCCTGCCGCGCCGATGCACCCCTTCGCTTCCCGCGCTACGCCGCCCGCTTCACCTCCCCTGCCGCACACGCCTTCGCGTGCTCGCACCCGTCGCAGGCCCACCCCGGGTTCGCCGGAAACACCCCGGCGTCCACCGCGCGCCCGACCTCCACGGCCATCCGCACGAAGAGCCGCTCGTCGAGCGTCTCCGTCACGTCCTGCACGTCGATGGCCGGTCGCTTCGTCTTCACGAGCGCGACCACCTTCACGTCCGGCACCCGCCCGCGCGCCTGCCGGAACGCATACCGGTACGCCGCGAACTGCACCTTCCGACGCAGGTCCGCCGCCGAGAACCGCCGCGCCGTGGTCTTCACCTCGACGAGCGTCTCCGCACCCGGCTCGCCGATGAGCGCGTCGAAGTACCCGCGCAGCCTTCCCGCGAACACCTCACCGCTCTCCGGGTCCACCAGCGGCACCTCGAACGGAACCTCCGTCGCGACGATGTTCTCCGCCGCCATGCGCGCGACGTAGAGCTCGAGCAGCGCGCTCCCGAGGCTCTCGAACCCCGCCGCGTTCTCGTCCGCGTCGTAGCGGACGCCGGTCTCCTGTTCGCTCTGCCAGTCGCTGCGGAAGGTGCGCACGACCTCCGCCGCGCCGGGGGAGCGACCGTCGATCCGCTCCGCGTGCCACCAGTCGATGGCCGAGTGCATCGCCGACCCGAAGGCCAGCGCCGCGCTCTTGAACTCCGGTCTGAGCCCCAGCTCGTAGCGGAGCTGATACTTCCGCGCGCACAGGAGGTACGTCGTGATCTGCGACGCGCTGAGCGGGACGTTCACGACGCGAGCCCCTCTCCGGCGTCGTTCTGCAGCCGGTCGAGGAGGGCCGACACGAGGTGCTTCGGCGCCTCTGCCACCGAGGCCGCGCCGAGCTCCTTCTGCACGAACACCCGCGCCGCGTCGCCCTCGATCCCGCGCTGCTGGAGCAGCCGATAGAGGAACTTCCGCTGCGCATCCGTCGCCCGGCTGCTGCCCTGCGCCCCCCGCGCGATCGGGATGGGTGCCGGGATGGGCGGAGGCTCGGGGTGATCGGTGGGCGTCGTGAGGTCGGCCTCGTCGCCGAGCTCCTCGATGGCCACCGCGCCGATGTTGAGCGCCGTGCGCAGCGACCGCGCGATGGCCCTCGTCTCGGCCATGCGGATGATGTGCGGCGCGATGCGCGGGTTGACGTTGCGGGCGTTGGCGTCGCCGATGCCGGTGAACGTCCCCCGGGCGGTGCGCGTCGTCGCGTGCACGACGGCGGTCTGCCCGTTCGCCTCGCTCGGGAGCTGGACGATCGTGGTGTTGATCTCGGTGAGACGGTCGGCGTGCGCGAGGTCGAGCAGACCGGCGAAGGACACGACCGCGCGGGAGCCGACGACGCGGCCGTCGCGGTCCTTGATGGGGAGACGATGGAGGTATTCGCTGTTCTTCATGGGGGATCTCCTGGGGTTGGAACGGGAAGGGTTCAGATCCGCATCGGCATGACGACGAAGGTCGCGCCGTGGGCGTGGAGGCAGATCGGGTCGAGCTCGCCGTTGAGGCCGAGGGTCACGCGGCGGTCGTCGTCCGAGAGCGCCGCCACCAGCTCGCGGAGGTAGCGCCCGTTGAGGCCGAGGCCCGTCGGCGGCGCACCGTCGAGGGTCGCCGCGAGGGTCATCTCGGTGAGGTTCTCGGCGTCGTTGCGCGACGTGAGCGTCGCCGTGCGGGCCTCCCGATCGAGCTTGATCGAGACGCCCCCGTCGCCGCGTGCGGCGAGCGTGCGGACAGCGGCCTGGAGCTCGGCGCGGTCGAGCGTGACGTGTCCGGCCGACGCCGCCGGGATGACCTGCTCGTAGCTGGGGAACACCGCATCGACGACGGGTCCGGAGACCCACTCGTCGCCCGAGACGAACCAGAGCCGATCGCCGTCGCGGCGCAGGCGGATGAGCCCGCCGTTCACCGCGACCATGCGCTCGACGGCCTCGATGGTGCGACGCCCGACGAGCGCCGAGAAGTCGTCGCCCTCGTCGGCCACGATGGCCTTCGCGAGCCGGTGACCGTCCGTGGCGACGAACACGAGCTCACCCCGGCGGCGCTCGATGAGCATCGACGCGAGGTGCGGCCGGGTGTCGTCGTGGCTCATCGCGGTGGCGGTCTGCCGGAGCAGCCGTGCGAGCGTCGGCCGCATCAGCGTGAAGAGCACCGGACCGCTCGGTGGCAGCACCACCGGGAAGCTCGCGGTGGGGAGCGTCGCGAGCCGATGGGTGGCACCGCCGGTGACGATCTGGTCGCCGAGGAGTTCGAGCGGGGCCGAGGGGCCCCTGGTGACCTCCAGCAGGCGGCGCAGGGGCACGAGCAGGGTGGCCCAGGACGAGGAGACGTTCGCGGGAACGGCGGCCCGCACGACCACGCTGGCGTCGGTGGCGGTGAGCAGGAGGGCGTCGTCGGTGCCGGAGAGGAGCACCGCTTCGAGGGCGGGCACCGCCGACCGCGTGGCGACGATGGACTTGAGACGGGACAGGGCCTGGGCCAGCGCGCGGCGGTCGAGCGTGGCGGCGAGCAGGGTCGGAGCGAGGGCGATGGAGAGAGCTGCGTTCATGGGGTTCCTTGGGATGGGGGTGGTGGCGGGTGACGACGTGTCACGCCGTGAATTCGGGGGGAGACGGGACGGTCCCCGCGCGAGCAGAGGGAGGTCCGGGCGCTCGGCACACGATGGGTGCGAGCGGTCGGACCTCCTGCCGATCAGCGGGGGTGAGTTGATGGACGCGTCCCCGGGGCACCGCTCGCAGGGTTGAGCGAGCGATGCTCCCGGGAGTGGAGGGTCGGGCGACGCGCTACGCGGCCATCGGCAGCGCCGTGATGTCTTCGCGGGTGGCGCGGAGGTTCACGTCGAAGCCGAACTTCGCGACGAGCACGTCGAGGGCGTTCCAGAGCACGTCGGCGAAGGCGGCGTAGGCGGCAGTGTCGAACGTGTGGTCGGTGGGCGCGCCAACGAGGCGGTCCTCGGCGGCGAGGTAGCGAGCGCCGTGGCGGAGCTCGAACGCGAGGTACGAGATCCCCGCTCCCTGGTACCAGGCGATCGCGCGAACCTCCGGGTGGTCCCCGAAGAACTCCGCGAGCGCCTGTTGGATGGCGTCGTAGCCGTCGTCGGCGAGCGCCGCGAGGTACTGGTCGAGCAGTGCCTTGATCCGCAGGAGACCGGCGTACTTCATCACGCGGCCTCCGGCATCGGCACGAGGTTGCCCGCGACGCGCATGAGGTCGAGGCGGCGCTCCTCGTCCTCGGTCTTCCCGGCGATCCAGCTCACCGCTTGCGCGAGGCGCCAGCGGGTCTGCCCGGCGGGCATGTTCTCGATGTCGGCGCTGTTGAACGCCGCGACGACGGCCTCGGCCTCGCCCTTGAGCAGGTGCTTCTTCAAGAACTCCTGCACCTTCGTGGGCGCGATGTGCTCGTCGTTCGCGCGGCGGATGCCGTCCTGGAGCACGGCGATGCTGCGATCGTTCAAGCGCCGCGTGACGAGGTCGTGCACGGCGCCGGCGGTCGCCTCGGTCTCGGCGGCAAGCGTGCGCGCGCTCCACGCGACGTCACCCGAGAGCCGCGCGCCGAGGTGCACCTTGCGGAGGGACTTCTCCATGAGGAGCCCATTGGTGCAGGCGAGGCGCAGCGCGAAGAACGACACCTGGAGGGCGCCGTTGCCGTAGTCGCTGTTTTCGAGGGCCATGCCGAAGACCATCACCTCGTTGGGGACGGGCTCGTAGACCTTCGCGAGGATGGCCTTGACGGCGATCTTGGTGTCGAGCGCGTAGCCCTCGACGGGCACGGCGCCGATCTGCTGGCAGGCGTGAGCGAACGCGCCGACGATGGGGCGCGAGTCGAGCCGCCGGAAGCGCGAGCTCACGAACCCGCGCACCTCGCGGCGCTGGGGGAGCTGGAGCGAGCGGAGGAGGAAGGTGTCGCTCGCGTCGTCCTCGTCGGCGACGGCGCGGCCCTCGCGGTAGAGCCGGGTGAGGTTGTGCGCGAGCAGCTCGGGGCCGAAGGCACGGTGCTCGGGGTCGAGCAGTCGGCCGAGGTAGGCGTGCGGCAGGCCCGCCTTGGAGGCGACCTGACCGAGGGCGAAGCGGTGCAGGGGCATCGCCACGCCCTGATCGGGCACGACGACGATCTCGCCGGGGTGGGCCTCGTCGGGCTCGAAGGCGAGCGCGTCGGCGGCGACGAGCATGTCGCGGGGCTGGTTGCGCTCGACGTGATCGAGCACGGCGGCGGCGCGGGTGCGACCGCGCTCGATGAGGGCGTGGAGCTTGTCGCGGGCGGCGCTCGCGGCGCGGCTGGCGGCGGCGTTGTAGGGCTCGGGGCTGTGGTGGATCATCATGGGTGCGGGGTCTCTTTCGTTGCTGGGGTTGGGGTTGGGGGTTAAGGGCGCGCAGACGTCCCCGATGGCGCCGGGTGGCGTCGGGGGGTGGACATCAGGGACGTGCTGCGGGCGGAGGAGGCGGGAGGCGGGTCAGTGCCGGTCAGAGTCCGCGAGCACGCGGACGACGACCTCGAGGGAGGCGCCTCCGATGCGCACGACGGTGCGGCCGAGGGTGAAGCCGCCGCGAGCGGCCTCGTGCAGGAGGGTGAGCAGATGAGTCATGGGGGATGGGCTCCTTCTGGCGCAGGGGGCGAAGGCCACCTGTGGCGCCATGGGCTCTTACCCGAAAGATGTGGTGTTTTTGGGGTGGGCGGACCCCCCTGCCGGACCCCGCGCCCGAACGCAGTCATGCCCGGCCAGGGCGCGAGCGGCTGCTCGATGTCACGCGGAGCGGTGGCCTCGAACTCGCCGAGGGTCCGCTATCCGTCCTCGGCGCGGTGGAGCATCGCGCGGGCGACGTTGAGTTCCTCGATGGCGTTCTCGATTGCAGGGCACACGCTCTGCCAGGAGGAAGTGTCGACCCGTCGGGTGGCCCCTAGGGCTCGTCGAAGTCCACGGGTGTCCGCCCGACAGGCCTTCGTGGCTTGAAGAAGAAGCATGATGAGTTCATGGTCTCGGGCGTTCCCCCAGGAACGGTCGATGGCGCAGTGCCGTCGGATGCCGTCTCGGTGGGTGGCACCTCGATGGTCCGTGCGGACGGAACCGGCTGCATTCGCCCGACCACTCCGCCGAGATAGTCTCTGCGACCTCGGCTTCGGCAACACCCTTCGGAGGTCCCCACATGCCCTCGAAACGGCGGAAGAAAACTCACAAACAGAGCGACAGTTTGGTCATCCAGCCCGGGAACCGTACCGCAACCGCTGCGCTGCACCGGCTGAGGGAGTACGTGCTGCCGGACCTCCAGCAGTGGGCTTCGGAGATCGAGGCCGGGAAGGTCGGCCCGCGCGAGTTGAAGCGGCGGATCCAGTGCATCGACGGCCTCTACGCGATCCTCGAAGGCGCGCCGAACATCGAGCACATGCTGGTGTTCAGCCTCGCGAACGCGGTGTGGGAAACTGTTGAAGATGCACGTGGCGCGTTCGACCCGGAAGAGGCCAAGCGAGCGGGTCATCCGGGTCGTGTGTACCCGAAGCGCCTCAAGCCTCTGGGAAAGAAGCAGGTGGCGGACGAACCTCCGATCAAGAACGCCGCGAAGCAGTTGCGGATATCGGTCGCGGCGGCGTTCCCCGAGTTCGCCGCCATGCTCACCG
>CAIOSS010001086.1 GCA_903860995.1 uncultured delta proteobacterium
ATGCGTCGGGGGGCGGAGGAGTTCGGGCGCGCAGTAGAGGAGATGGCGCTGAAGCAGGCGCACTCCGAGGTGTTCTTCAGCTCGCGGTCGAAGTCGGCGCGCGGCCGCTCGACCCGCGACGACGACGACACCTGAGGGGCTCACGCCGGCGCGCCCGTCGCGGCGAAGGGAGAGACCTTCGAAATGCGCTGGTTCGTGAACAACACCGACGCTGCGGTGACGCGTCCGGGTGCGGTCCTTCGCGGTCCGATGCGAGGCGGGAAGGACACGTACCTGCGCGACACGCTGCGACGCCTGCTCGCCGGAGAGAAGGATCTCTCGGTGATGTTGCCCGAGAGCTACGCCGCGCGCGTGAAGGCGGCGGCTGCGACCTGAGGGGACCTCACGGACCGGGCTCGGGGAGTCCCTTGGGCTCTCCCTCCTCGAACTCGCTGACATCGGCGTGGATGGCCTCGCGGATGACCCGATCGGTGAGGTCGGCGAGGTGCTTCTCCAGCTCGTCGGAGAGCGCGAGGTACTCGGGCCAGAGCGTCTTGTTGTGGAACTTACGCGGCGCGAGAACCAACACCGTGCTGGTGCGCTGCCCCCTCTCTCGATAGGGCGTCAGCCCGTAGCGGCGGCGGAGCGCGACGAAGAGCTTGCGCCTCCACGGGTCCGGCAGGCTGTAGGACATGACGATGTCCCGCCACTCGGTGCGCTGCGCCGCGAGCCGGGCGCGGATGCGCTCCGCGACAAGGCGCGCGGCCTCGCGCTCGCCGTCACTGGTGGTGCCCGCGTGCAGCGCCTCGATCTTGCGGCGCTTCGACCAGAGCGTCGCTTCGTCCATCGCGGGCGCCACCGTAGCCCACGCCGATGACGGACCGGGAGACCCTCATGGTCGCCGCCAACCACGACCTCGTCAGCCCCTCAAGACGCCCCTCGCGGAGGGGTTACGATGACGGTCCTCGTCGTGGTGATCGTCGGCTCGACGAGGCGGACCCTTTACCCATCCGATCGCCGACGCGCTCGGCGACTTTCACCGGGTGGTCGCCCGCGTCGAACCCGCCCGCGCGACACCGGGCGCGCTCGTCGCCCAGACGCGCGACGGACACCTCGAACCGCGGCGCAGCGGCGCGTGGGGTTGCGCCTGATCTCCCGGACTGGAACCGGCGTTCTGGCAACGCCGGGCACGACGGAGTATGGGTGCCGGAATTACGAACCCGGGGGGGCAGCGACGATGGCGGGGAAGACGCGAACGAAGACGGCAGCGCCGACCGACGGCGCCTGGGTCGAGGCCGTGGCGGGTGGGTCGCGGCTCACGCCGCCCGCTGATGCGCTCGAGGGTCCGGGGATGCCGGGAGTGAGCCCTCGTCACGGGCCGCCAACCGGGACGATCACCCTGTATCGTGCGACCGCGGTTGTGTAGGAGGCCTCCACGATGCTCCAGCCCGGAACCCTGATCGACCAGCGTTACCGACTCGCCGCCCGACTGGGGGAGGGGACCTTCGGCGAGGTGTGGCGCGCCGAGGACGCCCGGTTGTCCAACCGTGCGGTGGCGGTGAAGTTTCTGAAGGCCGAGTTTCTCGGTCACGCAGAGGCCGTGAGCCGCTTCGAGTCCGAGGCCGACGCGCTCGCGCAGGTGCAGCACTCGAACGTCGTCGGCGTGCTCGACCGCGGCCTCTGGTCGGGCCACCGCTATCTCGTGACGGAGTTCGTCGCGGGCGCACCGCTCACCGCGTGGCTCGATGAGCACCGGCAGCGGCGGGTCTTTCCGGCGCTCGCCACCGTCGCCACGCTGCTCGATCAACTCTGCGCCGGCGTCGAGGCCGCCCACGCCGTGAGGGTGCCCGGCCCGATCATTCACCGCGACCTCAAGCCCGACAACGTGCTGCTCCGCGAGCAGGTCACGGGCGAGACCATCGTGAAGATCGTGGACTTCGGCATCGCGCAACTCGGCGGACGCACCGGCACGCGCACCGGCGCCATGATGGGAACACCCGTCTACATGGCGCCCGAACAGGCCCTCGGAAACATCGCCGCGGTCGGTCCGGCGACGGACGTGTTCGCGCTCGCGGTGATCGCCGTCGAGCTTCTCACCCTCCGCGCGATGCCCGACGAGGCGGAGCCGTGGTGGGGCATGGCGATGCAGCGCGCCGGGGACATGCGCGGGCTGCTGGGGTCGCTGCGGAACGATGTTCCGGCGGCCGTCTGGGACGTCGTGGTGGCGGCGCTGCATCCCCGCTCGGCCGAGCGCACACCCTCCGCCGGCGCCCTGCGACGGGCACTGCAGGCCGCGCTCTCCGCGACGCCGTCGCTCTCCCCGCGGAGCACCGTCGAACCCGACGTGCCCGCTCCGGCGTATCACCCCACGATGCCGCTCACCGCGGGGTCCGTTCCGGTGCCGACCGTCTGGAGCGCTCCGCCGGTCGCGTCGAGCACCACGGCGCCGCTGTCGCGGGCGCAGGCCACCGCGCGCCCCGAGCGCCCCCGCGGCGCGTGGATCGCGGCCGGAGCCGTCGCGGTCGTCGCGCTGGGCGTCGCGTCTGCGCTGCGCACGACAGGCGGACGCGCGAGCGCGACCGAGGCTCCGCCGCTCGCGGTCGTGCCATCGACGCCCGTCGCGCCGACAGAGCCCATCGTCGAAGAGACGCGGTCACCCCCGCCGCCGGTCGTCGTCCCCGCGGCGGCGGAGCCGGTGCCCGTGCAGCAGTCGTTCGACGCGGCGCCGGCGCTTCGCGGGTTTCTGCAACGGTGGCTGCGCGCCCTCCGCACGGCGTCCCCCACGGACGACTTCGGGCTCTTCTACGCCGACCGGGTCTCGTGGAATTCCGGGCTGCGAACGCCCGAGCAGATTCAAGTGCAGGTCTTCGAGAAGGCCGCCGGCGGCGGGTCCGTGAGCGTGGACCTCGCCCGCTCCACCTGGCGCATGGAGGATCCGGCCTCGCCCGATGCGGCGCGCGCGTGTCGGGAGATGATCGGCGCGACCGGCGACACGTGGGTCATCCGCGCCTGGGCCGTCGAGATGGACCCGCGGCGAAGCGGGGCGGCGATGTGTCAGCGCCTCGAAGGCGTGTACCTGCTGCGCGTGCGGCAGCGCGCCGACGGGCCGCACATCTGCCACGAGACGTGGTCGCTGCGAGAGGGCATCTGCGCGTCGTGCCCGACGGCGTTCGTCTGCCGCGGGCGCGGGCGGTAGCGCGGAGCGACTGTGTGACGACGGTTGACGCCGTGCTCGCTCGTGCGCTGGAGTCCCGCTCCGCCGCCGCGTGGGTGCCCATACCCCGCCCGGCTCTTCGTTCGAGCCTCCGAGAGCGTGCTCTTTGACTGACTGCTTCCCCCGCCCAGCATCGATGGTCGAAGCCCTCGTCGGCGACGATCGCGCCACGGCCGAAGCCGCCTACGTCGAGCTCCAGCGGCGGGTCCGACGCAGCCGTCACCCGCGCGTGCTGCGCGCGACGCCCGCCGAGCTCGCCGAGCTCGTCCAGGAGGTCGCGCTCCTCCTCACCCGCGAACCCGCGGCCGCCGCCGTCGAATCCATCCACACCTGGAGCGGCCTCACGACCGCCATCCACCGCTGGATCGACCAGTGCCGCGGAGAGTCCATCGAAGACCGCGCCAACGCCTATCACGAACACCTCTGGAAGAAGACCGGCGCCGTGCTCCTGCACTCCGGGCGCTTCACCACCTTCAAGGTCGGATCGGTCCTCTGCTACGCGCTGGCGCATCGCCCGGTCGCCGCGCAGGGGCTCGCCAGCGAGGCGCTGAAATCACTGCTCCCGCCGCTCGCCGCCCGGCTCCACGCGGCGCGCGCAGACCAGCTCGGCGAGGTGGTCGCCCACGATGACCTCGTCGCACAGCTCGAACGCATCTTCACCCTCGGCGCAAACACCCCCCGCTCGCGCGCCTTTCTCGTCGACGCCGTCTTCGCGAGCCTGGCCATCGCCCGCGGCCCCGCGGTCGAGCCCCTCGCCGACGAGGAGACCGCGAGCGCACCGACGCACGCCGAGCACGCCGATCCCACGGGCGCCCTCGCCGACCGCGACGCGACGCGACTGGCGCAGCTCTTCGTCGACGCGCTGCCCCCGCGGACGCGCACCGCCGCGCGCCTGCGGTTCGCAAACCTGGACGACGGACCGCGCTCGCTCGAAGAGGTGGGCCGCCACCTGGGGGTCTCCCGCGGAACCGCGGAGAACGAGGTGGGCGACGCGCGCGGGCGCTTCGGTGCGGCCTGGCGCGAGCTCGTCGCCCGGGAAGACCTCTCCGACGACGAACAAGTGAGAATTCTGACCAGGGTCGTTGAAATCCTCCGCGCTGACGCCTTCGTCCCAAACGAGGAGGCCTCTTCATGATCATCGACGGCGAGCTGCTCGCCCGCGCCGTGCGCCTCTGCGAGGAGCTACGCGCCTGCATGGGGCCTGACGAATTGGAGTCCGACCTGGGCCCTCCGGCCGACGACGACCTGCGACCGGACGAGGCCTTTCTCCGCCGTGCCCGCGCCGCCCGACCGTCGCGCCCGGCGCGCGTCGATCGCGGCCAGCTCTGGGTGGTCGCCCCCGAGCGATCGTCGCGGGGCGCGCGCGCGCTGCTGCTGCTCACGCACGTCGACGGCGAGCAGGTGCGGGGGTTCGTCGTGTCCGACGAAGCGTGGATCGCCCGGCCGGGCGACGTCGTACTGCCCGGCACGGAGACACCCGTGGCCGAGGCGATGGTCGTCCTGCTCGGGCGCGACGTCGGGGTCCCGCGGTCACGGCTGCTCCACTTCGTCGGAATCGTGGCGCGCGCCACCCTGCGGCGCGTGGTGGCCGTGCAGGGCGCGCTCCGTGACGCCACGCCGATCGAGCACGCCGGCGACGTTCGCCGCGCCGACCTCCTGGGCGCCCGCCGCGCCGCGCGAACCCTCGCGCGCCACCGCTCGATCGCCGCCGACGGCGCGCCCCTGGAGTGGCTCTGCGGGACACCCCTCGACGACCCCGAAGACCCGCGCTTCGAGGCCCATGAGGTGATGTCCTGGGCCACCGCCTGGATCGAAGCGTGGGCGTCCTGCGAGGTCGTCTCCCCCGCGCGCTCGCCGAACGCGCCATCGCCGGCAGTCGGCATGATCGCCCGCATCGGAGCGCTCCTCGCCTCCCTTCCCCCGATGCCCCACCTCGACGGCGGGCTGGGCCTGCACGCGCTCCCCGGCGCGCTGCGCGGCCCCGCGGACGAGGCCACCCGGTCGTGGCGCTTCGGCGTCGCGGTGGGCTCCGCAGCACTGGCGGACGTGCGACTCACCGCCGAGCCCAACCGCCTGCGGGCCAGCGCCCATGTCGTCGGATGCGACGGCGTCCCGCGCGTCGGCGCGCACCTCCGCCTGCGCAACGTCGTGACCACCGAAGAAGCGATCGGCGCCACCGACGCTCAGGGCGTGGTGCTGCCCGTGGTGCTGGCGCTCCGGGACGCCGAGGCCGCGGAAATCACCCTCGAAGTGAGCGGCCCCGACGGGGTCGAGGTGCTGCGGCTTGCCCTCTAGCGCCGACCTCGCGCGCTGGATCGAAGACGTCGAACGCGAGGGCATCACCCCCCTGCGGTTGGCGCTCGCCGCGACCCTCGACGACGCCACGGGGGAGGCCGCGGCGCTGTTCCGCTTCGTGCGCGCCGACGTGCTCGCGACCGTCGGCCGCTACGATGAAGCCGTGGCGCTGCTCGAGTCCGCCCTCGCGATGGCGAGCGCCGAGGACGACCACCATCTGCGGCTGCGCATCCGGATCCTGCTCGCGCAGCTCTACGCCGAGACGGGCCGGACCCCCGCGGCGCTCGCGCTCCGACCGGCGCTGCTCGTCGCGGCGCAGACGACCGAGATTCCGCTCGAATCACGCGTCGAGGCCGGCCAGTGGGCCGTGCGGCAGGGGCTCCTGTCGGTGGCCCCGGACGACCTGCTCGCCGAACTCGACGCGCTCGCGGGTTTCGACGATGAGCTTCCCGCGCCGGTGCGAGCCGAGACGCAGGTGCTCCGCGCGCTCGTGCAGGTGCGCAACGCCGACGCCCGCGCGGTCGATGCCGCCCTCGCCGCGGTCGACGTGATCTCCGACGCGCAGTTTCACGTCGCCCTGCTGGAGGTCGCGCGGCTTGCACATCGCCTCGGGGACAACGGCGCCGCGATGCTCCGCTGTCGCCAACTCCTGGCGCAGAAGCCACCGTCGCTTCTCCGGGACGCCGCGCGGCTGTGCCTCGGGATGGCGGCGTGGCACTCCGGTCGCTACGAAGACGCCGAGGCGGCCTTCGGGGCGGTCCTCGCGGCGCCCGACGCCCACCCCGCCGATGTGGCGGCCGCGCGGCTCAACCGCGTGCTCCTCGCGTCCGCGCGCGGCACCCGTCCGAGCGCGGACGACGTCGCCGTGCTCTTCGACGCCGAGGCCGAGGAAGGACCGCACGCGGCGGTCCTGCATCACGCGCGGGGCCAGCATCTGTTGCTGATGGAGAGCCGCCCGGCCGAGGCGCTGCGGGCGTTCGACACGGCGCTCACCTTCCTCGATGAGGCCGGCGAGCCCGACCACGCGGTCGAGACCCGCGCCCTGCGTGCCCTCGCGCTGGCGAGCCTGGGCCGCTTCGAAGACGCCGAACAGGCGCTCGCGGAGGCCGAAGCCGCGTTGGGCGAGGCCAGCGCGCAGATCCACGCGCGCTTCACGCAGCTCCGCGGGTACGTCTCGACGCTGCGCATCGACGCCGCGCCCGCCAACGCCGCGCGCGACCTCGCCCGCGCCGAAGACGACTTCGCGCACGCCGAGGCGGGCTTCGCCATCACGGGGCGGGTCGAGGCGGTGGAGTCGGTGCGCCTCGAGCGGGCGCGCATGGCCGCCGAGCGGGGCGATCCGGCCCGTGCCATCGCGCTCATCGCGTCGGCGATCGAGGACCCGGACGAGCGCCCCGCGGAGTGGCTGCGGTGCGCGCAGGCGGCGCACGACGCGGGGGCGCGCGGCGCAGCGATCGCGCTGTGTGATGCGGCGCTCGCGGTGCGCGCGACGCTCTCCCCGGCGCTCTGCAACACGGCGCTGCTCCACCGGGTGGTGGCCCTCGCCGGAATCGACGGACACCGTGCCCTCGCCGAGGCCACGGAACTCATCGCGACCGGCGCGTTGTCGGGCAACGCGGCGACCCAGGTGCGGGTCAACCGCGTCGGGATGCTGCTCGACCTGGGGCTCACCGTACCCGCGGCGGATCGGGCGTTTCTGCTGTCGGACGAGTGCCTCGCGAACGCACGCTGGCCCGACACCGTCCGGGCGATCCGCGCGTCTCTGTGGCTGAGCCTCGCGAGCCCCGAGCACGCCAAGGAGGCGCTCGCGGAGATCGACGACGACGATCAGGAGGGCCGTCGGATGCTCGCGAGCCGGCATCTCCTGCTGGCGAACGCGTACCTCCGCACCGGGCAGCTCGACGCCGCGCGGGAGAGTCACCGGCGCGGGAGCGCGCTCATGGAGCGGGTCGCGGAGTCCGAGCGCCCGCCGTTGTTGATGATGTCGGGCTCGCTGCAGATCGGCCTCGGCGATCACCACGGCGCCCGGGCCAGCTTCACGCGCAGCCTCGCGCTCCTCGATGCGCGCGGCGTGCGAAACACCACCCATCGCGCCGCCCGGATTCAGCTCGCCCTCACGAGCGTCTACCTCGACGACGCGCGCCCCGCGGCGCAGGCCTCCCTCGAGGCGCTGCTGGACGAACCGGACATCGCCACCGATGGCGGCTCCCACGCCTACGCGCTGCAGGTGCTCGGGCTCGTCGCGGGATCTCCGGAGCACCTCGAAGAATCCGCCCGGCGCTTCGAGGCTCTCGGCGATCACGGCGCGGCGAGCCTCTCCGCGGAGCTATCCGGCCATCTGGCGCAGGACCACGGCGACGGCCCGCGGGCGCGCGCGCAGTTCGAGCGGGCCTTGCGGCTCACCGAGGCGATGCGCGTCGACCTCGAAGACGGCCCCGATCGGGCCGCGATGCGTCGCGCGGCGAGCCAGCGCGCGGTGACCCTCCTCGACCAGTGCGTGCGCAACGGCGACGACGACGCGGCGCTCGCGGTCCCGCTGCGCCTGCACCACCCCGGGGGCTTCATCGCGGCGCCGCCGCTCGACCTCGCCGCGCTCTCCGCGGTGCTGCCGACCGATGCGCTCGCGGTGGAGTATCTCCTCGGCGACGCCGAGCTGATCGCCGTGGTGATGCACCGCGACGGTCGCGCCCTCGTGCGCACCCCATGGAGCACCGACGACGCCGCGGCGCTCGCCCAGTTCGACGCGCTCGGTGCCCTGCTCTCCGGCGCCCTCTCCGCCGGCGACGCCCACGGCATCGAGCGCGCCCTGGCCACCCTCTCGGCGCGGCTCATCCACCCGTTGGCGGCGCATCTCACCGGTCGCTCGCGGCTCATCCTCGGACCCGGCTTCGAGTTCGCGGCCGTGCCGTTTTCCGCGCTCTCGCTCGGCCCCGAAGGCCCGTCGTTGCTCGAGGCGGGCGTCGACTGCACGCGGCTCCTCGCGCTCGCCCGGGGGATCGCGCACCCGGGTCCCGTCCCGACGCCCGCGTCGGTGCTCCTGCTGCGCGGCGACGACGGGCTCGCGGGCGGTCCGCCGCTGGCCTTCGCCGACGAAGAGCTCACCCGCATCGCGGCCCGTCTCCAGGCCGCCGGGCGCACGGTGCGCGCCTGCCCCGCGGCCGCCCCGCTCGAGGCGCTGCGCGAGGCGCTCGTGTCCTGCGACGTCATTCACTACGCGGGGCACGTCCGTCGCCGCGCGCGCCCCGACGGACCTGGCTACGACACCCTCGCCTTTCCTGCGGGCCTCGCCTTCGCGGCCTCGGAGCTTGCCGGCCTCGTCCTCGCGCGCGCCCCGGTGGTGGTGCTCTCGGGCTGCGAGAGCGGCGATGTGCTCTCGGGCGGCTCGGACGTCGCGGGCGGTCTCGTGCGGCCGCTCTTCGCCGCGGGGGCGAGCGCGGTCGTGTCGTCCCTCTGGCCCGTCTCCGACGAGCGCACCCTCCGGGACATGGATCGCCTCTACGCCGCCTGGCTGGGCGGTCTGCCGCTTGATCGCGCGCTCGGGGCGGCGGCGCGCGCGGGGTTCCACGAGGCGGTGCGGGCAGGGGTTTCGCGTACGTTTGCGCTGCTCCACGCGGCGAATTTCCATCTCTATTCGCTGCCTCGCTGAAAAGCGCGCGGCGGTTTGGAAAGCCCCGCGGCTGACTCCTTCCTTCCCCTCGGCGGAGGAGAGGGAGCGAGATGGACGAGCGCAGAGCCGGAACAGGCATTCTCAAGTGGATCAACAAGGGCGAGTTCGCGCGGACCCTGGCGGAGAACTACCGACACGCGATGGAGCGCGTCTGCGGTAGCCCCGACGACCGGAACAAGATCGATCTCTACGAGTTCGCGAGCGGGGCACTCGGGCGCAGCGCGGGGGTCCCCACGGAGGTGGCGCAGGGATGGCTGATCAACGTCATCGGCGAGTGCGATATGGGCGTGCTGTTGTTCTTCGCGGGACGCCTCCCGGTGGGCGCGGCGGTGGCGCAGCACCTGAACCGCACGCTGCTGCAGCTCACGATGCATTACCGCAAGGACGAGCGGAGCAAGGGCCGTTGGCAGCGCGAGCTGATTGCCTATCTCGAAACCAACGGAAAGACCGTGCGCTCACAGCAGGTCGATGAGCTCGACTGGTCCGAACTCCCCGGGGACGTGCGGCAGCTGGCGTTGTCGTCGCAGGCCCGGGAGATCGACGTTCAACTGTGGCCGATCAAGGCCCAAAACCAGCAGATCGGGGGCTGATTCCATGATTGGACTCTTCATCATCGGAGTGGGCCTTCTGCTGGTCGGGGCGGTGTTCTGGGCGGACGTGTGCGAGTGGTTCAGCGAGCACGCTTACCCGTGGCTGCAGCTCAACGTCCCGTCGCTGGCGCCGTACATTCTCGACGCGTTCAAGTTCATTGACGAGAACGTCGGGGTGCCCACCCGGCGGGTCGTGGTGAAGGCCTGGAAGAAGGTGCGTTCGTACGTGCTGCAGGCCTCCGTGGAGTTCGAGAAGGTGGGCGGTCGGTACATCCGCCGGGTGCATTCCTTCCTGCAAGACAAGCTCGGTGAGGACGCGAAGATCGTCGAGCGCAAGGAGGAGACGGAGGTTCCCTACGAGAACCTGCCGGAGAGCGTGCGCGCCGAGATGATGGAGCGTCGCAAAGCCGCCAAGGTGGACTTCGTCAAGACCCGCGACCAGGAACTCCTCTCGATGGAGCAGGGCGCGTGACGCGCACGCAGATCGGGCTTCTGCTCTCGGCGGTGGTGTTATCGGTCTGGCGACTGGGGCGTTGGCTCGAGCGCTCGCAGGAGAACGAACTCGACACCTGGGCGGCGCGGGAGCTTTCCACGCTACTCGCCACGACGCGCACGCACGACGCGCACGCCATCGAGGAGTCCCTCGCCGGGCGCACCCACGATGCCTCGCTCCAGGGATGGATCGACGCGCAGGAGAGCGGGGCCGAGCTGGTCTTTCGCCGTGTGGAGAAGCGCTACAACGTCGAGCTGGTGGTGTTCTTCAAGGGCGGCCGCCGGGTGCTCGAGCGGGCCTGCGGCTGGGAGGAGTTGCCCGAGGAGGTGCGCGGACGCTTCCTCGGGAGCGAGCGCGAAGCGCACATTCCCTGGCGGGCTCCATGGAAGAAGGGAGTCGCCTGATGTTCTTCTTGATTCCGGCGGCGGTCATGGCCGTCGTGGGGGCGGTGGCGGGCGCGTTGATCTCGAGCTTCTGGGATGAGATCCGCGGAGTGATCTACCGCTGGCTGACCGATCACGGGCTCGCCCGGACGGCGAGGGTGTTCTTGAAAATCGAGGTCCTCCCGGCGCAGATGCTTTACAAGCTGACCACCCTGGTCAAGCCTCATGAGCGGCAGTCGAAGACTCAAGTCGACGAGCGGGTGGTCCCGAAGAGCGAGATTCCTCCGGAGGTCCAGGCGCGGCGAAACGCGCTGATCCACGAGGAAATCGAGGTTACCGATCTCGTGTACGGCTGAGAGGAAAGGGACTGTTCTCATGGGATTTTTCTCTGATCGCGTCGTGCCTCCAAGAGCCGCGGCGCCGACGCCGACGCCGACCGCGCGCCCGACGGTTCTGCCCGTCGTGGGGCAGCCACCGAAGGGGGTCGCCGAGGAGGGGGAGCGTTCGAATCGATACGAGTCGGCGCCGCCGCGATTTCGACTGGAGGACGTGATCCTGCCGGGCGGGGCGCGCTCGCAGGTGGAGTCGCTGGTCGGCAAGATCGAGCACCACCAGACGCTCTACGAGCAGTGGGGACTGGGCGCGATCGACCCGGGCGGGCGGCGCGTGGCGATCAACCTGTTTGGACCGCCGGGGTCGGGCAAGACGATGTGCGCGGAGGGCATCGCGGCGCGGCTCGGGCGGCCCATCCTCACGGTGAACTACGCCGAACTCGAGTCGAAGTACGTCGGCGAGACGCCGAAGAACATCGTCGCGGCCTTCGCGGCGGCGCGGCAGAGCGAGGCGGTGTTGTTCTTCGACGAGGCCGACTCGATTCTGGGGCGGCGGCTGACCAGCGTGACGCAGTCGGCCGATCACGGCGTCAACGTGAGTCGCAGCGTGATGCTGCTGCAGATGGACCGCTTTGAAGGCGTGGTGGTGTTCGCCACCAACCTGGCGAAGAACTACGACGGGGCGTTTGTACGGCGCATCCTCGGTCACGTGGAGATTCCGCTCCCCGACCGGGCGGGGCGCGAGCGGCTGGGGGCGAGGTTTCTGGTGGCGTCGCTGCCGCGGGCCGAGGAGGTGACGCCGGCGTGGCTGGCGGAGATCACCGACGGGCTCTCCGGCGGCGAGATGCTGCAACTGGTGATCGGCGCGGCGACGCGGGCGGTGCAGCGCGCGGGCGACGCGCGGCGGGTGACGCGGGACGACCTCGCGGCGGAGGAGCGGGCGTCGCGGGCCGCGCGCCGGGCGGTGGGGCTCGACGCGGCAACGACGGTCCACGAGGAGGTTCACACCCCGACGCCGGCCGAGTTGGCGGCGCTGCGGGCGAAGGCGGGCCTCAGCGCGGGAGAGCGGCCGATCGAACAGGATGAGGCGGCCTCGTGAGCACGCATGATCCACCGGGGGAGAATCGCGAGTAGCGCGGACGAACTCGTGTTATCCCCGGGACGGGGGTGTTGATGTCGAATCACTGGATCACCTGGCAGTGTGTGGCGTGTGAAAACCACGTCACGATCGCGTGGATCGTGGAGCCGGGCTGGCCATCGGGGCTCAATCACCTCCGATCCGGCCTGTGTGGCGAGTGCTTCCCGGCACGCGCCGCGGAGTTCTTCGTCATCGACGAGGCGGTCGAGGCGCAGATGCGCGAACTCACCGGCGCGTTGGGCGAGCGGATCGTGGAGAAGGTTCCGGCGATGGAGGGGCGACCGAAGGAGCGCTTCCTCGCGCTCGGCCTCTCGGACGCGGCGGCGCGGGCGGCGGCCGAGGCCTGGTCGGAGCTGCGCGGATCCCTCGACGCACGAAACAAGCGCGCTCGGGCGGCTCGGGAGGGCCACCTCCAGCGCGTCGCCTCGGCGTGTCTCGAAGCGGGTTTCACCCTGTTGACTCCGGCCGAGTCCGAACTGCTCAGTCGTCTCGGGGGGAAGACGGTCACTCTCCAGGACAGCGCGCAGGTCCCGCTGCTGGTAGGGACTCCCCATGTTCCGTCGTCGCTGGTGCCGCGCGAGGACACTCCCCCGATCGAGGGAGAACACGGGTTGTTCTATGTACTGGGAGAAGAGATCCAGTTGATCGTGCCGCCCAACGCGGGGGCGACCCTGCGGATGCGGGCGGCCGGGTGGACGGACGTCGAGCCGGCCACCACCAGCCCGGTCGATGGGTCGGTGATGCGGGCGATCTTCGCGCACGAAGAGGCGGAGGGTCGATACGGCGGCGTGGCGGGGCTCCTCGCCGAGCGGGAAGTGAGCTTTCGCGACCCGGCAGTGCAGCAGATTCTCGATCAAAGCAGACAGAAGAGAGAGTGACCACGATGACTCAAGAAGAGCGTCCGAAGGGGATCTTTGCTTCCTTGAAGGGACTGGCGAGCGTCGTCGCCGGGGAGGGGGTGCATGCGCTCGTCCAGCCGTTCGAGGGGCAGGTGGATGTCGATCTCGAGCGAGGACGGGTGATGCTCTCGGACGCGCTGCTGGGGCGGATGATCCGGCGGGCGGCGCTGGAGAGCCCGGAGATCGAGCTGCTGGATTTCGACTGGGATGGTGCGGCGTACCGCTGCCGGGTGCGGGCGAAGGAGCGCGTGGTGGTCGTGCGGATCACGCCCGAGCACATCCGATGGAGCGAAGGGCTCATCGAGTTTCGTGGATCGACCCCGGAGCCGCCCGTGATCGAGGATGCGCCGGTCGGCAACTGGCTGATGGCACGGTTTACCAACATCTTCGGGGGCACCGATCTGGGCACGAAGGTACTCTCGTCCGTGGCCCCGGAGGGACTCAGTTGGAGCGGGCAGACCGTGACGTGGCGCCGACCGCTGGACGGGGCGGCGCCTGGACTCGCGGGAATGCTGGCGGGGGCGCCGTCCATCGAGGGGAAGATCACGCACGACGCGCGTGGAATGTGGATCACCGTCTCGGGCGGACGATCGACGCTCCTGCCGTTGGTGGGGTTTCTCGCGCCGCGGATGCTGTCAGTGATTCGCGCAAAGTTTGAAAAGTGAAGCAAGTGCGGCCGGGGATGACTGCGAAAGGGTGAAAGAACATGGTGACAAAGGTTCGAATCGCATCGATTCGTGGATACGATGAGACGAGCGGCAAGCGCCTGGAGGACTTCGGCAAGGTCGGCCATTGCGCGGCGCAGATGGAGTGGGCGCTCAACAGTGAGGAGTTCGCGAGTCGGGTTCTCGCCTACGAGGCGAGCGCGGCGCGGCCCCGCTTTCTGCGGCCCGGTGGGCTCACCAACGCGGAGGTGCTCCACGTTCTCCGGGCGGGCGCGGCGACGCGGCGGGCCGGGCGCGACCGGGTCATCGACCTGCACCTGGTTCGTGAGGATGAGCGCGGCGAGGGGACCATCGGCTTCGTGCGGGGCGGCTACATCCACACGTATCGCGATTACTTCGATCGGCACGGTCCACCGTGGATGGCCGGGCACCTCGCCCATGAGTTCGCGCATCTCGCGGGGTTCTCGCACGCGCGAGAGGAGAAACCCGGGCGCAAGCACACGGTCCCGTATGCCGTGGGGGAGATCGTGTACGAGGTCTGCCTGGAGCGCTTCGGTCGCCACTGGCCCAGGCACCTCGAAGAAGAGCGCGACTTCGATGTGCGCGAGACGGAAGCTCGGCAGCGGCGGAAGAAGCAGTCGGGCGTACTGAAGACGATCTTCGGGCTCTTCTCGTAGGTGGCAGACGCCGCCTGCGGGAGGGAAGGCGCCCATAGGCGTTAAGCGGCTAGCTGCTCGCAGATTCCGCATAGGTGTCGATCGTCTCCCGGAACGTGTCGATTCGTCTTCTTCGGCAGTGCTCATTGGATCGGCCGAGATGGTCGAGAAACCTGGGGAGCGCCGCCGCGACGTGTCGTAGCGTGATCGGGAGCAGGGCGGCGCAGAGCGTCTTCCAGACGAAGACCGTGACCCGCCAGATCTCGGTGACCACGCGCGGATCGAGCTCATGCGGTTCGCTGCGCCGCGCCGGGGGCGGAAGCGAGGGCGAGTCGCCC
>CAIOSS010001087.1 GCA_903860995.1 uncultured delta proteobacterium
CCGCCGCAGCCGTCGTCGGCGCCGCACTGCGCGCCCGCCGGACACGACGGGACGCACACGCAGCTGCGGGTGGTCGGGTCGCAGGTCTCGCCCGCGCCGGCGCACGAGCCCGGGCAGCGGCCGCCGCAGCCGTCCTCGGCGCCGCACGGCGCGTCGGGGGAGCAGTCCGGCGCGCAGACGCACATCCCGAAGACGCAGCGGTCGTTGCGGCCGCGGTTGCACGCGGGCGCGCACTGGCACGAGTCGAGGCAGCGGCCGTTGACGCAGACCGAGCCCTCGGCGCAGGTGACCGCGGCGCAGGGGTTGTCGACGCAGGCGCCCTCGACGCAGTACTGCGTGGCGGCGCACACGACCCCGTCGCACGAGGTGCGGGGGTAGCACTGGAGGTGGCAGGCCTGGCCGTCGGGGCAGGGCGCCGAGCAGCGGCGCACGGCGAGGCAGCCGCCCGTGCCGGGGTCACAGTACTCCCCGTCGGGGCACACGACCCCGGTGCACGGGGTGGGGAAGCACCCCGCGACGCAGCGGCCCTCGACGCAGGTCTCGCGGGCGCCGCAGGTGACGCCGGCGCAGGGGTCGCGCACGGCGACGCACTCGGCGAAGCAGGTGGCGGTGTCGCCGCAGGTGTTCTCGGTGGAGCACGGGTCGGCGGCGCAGCGGCCGCCGATGCAGCGCGTGCCCGGGGGGCAGAAGCGGTCGTCGGGGCAGCGCTGGCCGGTGAGCGGCGGCGCGGGCCGCTCGTCGCGGTTGGGCACCTCCACGGCCACGATGTCGGGGTACACTCGGGCGTCGAGGTCCTTGGGGTAGCCGGCGTCGGCCACGGGGAGGGCGCGCTGCGGGTCGGCGCACGCGGCGAGCATCGTGAATACAAAGAGAAGTAAAGCGATGGGGGTGCGTCGCATGAGGCATCGTATCCCGATCGGGCGGGCGACCGTCAGGCCTTGATGTGCGGCGGCCGGGTCGGCGTCATGGGCGAGGCGTGGGCGGACGAAGAGCCGCACCGGGGCGCCCGATGGGGGCCGCGCGCCCTTCCCAGCGCCACGGGCGACGGACCAGGCTCGCGGGGCGTGGAAGGCCTCGAACCCGGCCTGATCATCGACGACCGCTACGAGGTGCGGCGCCAGCTCGGGCTTGGCGGGATGAGCACCATCGACGAGGTCGAGCACCGGTACACCACCCGGCGGCTCGCGCTGAAGGTGCTCAACGCCACCTACGCGTCGCACTCCGTGGCGCGGCGGCAGCTGCTCGACGAGGCGCGGGCGCTCGGGGCGATGCGGCGCCCCTACGTCATCGAGGTGCACGACGCGGGCTTCGACGGGTCGCGGGTGTACGTGGTCACCGAGCACACCGGGATGGAAAACCCTCCAACGTGATGATCGTGCGCGGGGTGCAGGGAGAGCTGTCGACGCTCCTGGACTTCGGCGTGGCGGCGCTGCCGAGGGGCCCCGGCGGGGCGCCGTCGGCGGGGTCGGAGATGCTCGTGGGCACGCCCGAGAACATGTCCCCGGAGCAGCTGCGGGGCGACGCCGAGCCCGTGGGGGCGGCGCGGCGGCGCTCGGTGCGGGCGTACTACCAGACGCCGCTGCGGGGGATGGCGGCCCGCGGGGCGGTGATCGACGGGCGCAGCGAGGACATCTCCTCCCGGGGCACGCTGGTGATCGCCGGGGCGCCGCTGCCGGAGGGCGAGCGGGCGGTGGTGCGCTTCGCGCTGCCGGCGAGCGGCAACAGGGTGCAGTGCTCCGCGGTGGTGAACTGGTCACGGCACCGGGCGGCGACGCAGCGGGGCCGGGCGGCCTTCGGGCTGGAGTTCGTCGACGTGCCGCCGGCCATGACGGAGGCCATCACGCACTACGCCGAACGCATGCAGCGTGAAGGTTGACGGGGCGGTCGGGAGTACCCTTGCAGAACGGCCCGGGACGCGGCATCGTCGGGCTCCCACCGGGCGATGCCCAGAAGCGGCGCCCCAGCAGTAGCGGTCCGACGGGGGCATGGGCCTCCCTCGAAGTCTGATCCGAACCCCTCCAATCCCCTTCCAACCACATCCCCAATGCCACCGAGGAACATGCCGCATGGCGCGTGAACCAGGTCCCGCGAAGAAGAGCTGGCGCGAAATCGATCGCGCGCGCTCGTCGAGCTACCACGCCACCGAGACGCTCGCGCGACACGAGCAGAAGGGCCACCAGACCTCCGTCACCCGGGAGTACAAGGCCGCGCTCGAGGCCCTCTTCCAGAAGAAGCCCGACGCGGCTGAGGCGGTGGAGAAGCTGGGCCCGGCGGTTCGCATGCCCAAGGTGGTCGAGTCCGCGGTGCCCGACGACGCAGTCCCCAGCCGCCGGCAGGATCAGCTGCGGAAGATCCTCGCGGCCAGCAGCACCAAGGCCATCTCGGACTCCATCGAGGCCTTCCTCAACGCCGGGCACACCCTCCCCGACGACCAGGAGGTGTTCCTCCAGATGCTCGAGCACCGCAACGAAGAGCGGGTGCGCGACGCCATCGGCCAGCTCGACCGGCTGCTCATGGGGCAGCTCCCGAAGCGCAAGCCCGTGCTCGTGCAGCGCCTGAAGCGCATCGAGGAGCACGCGGAGGAGCCGGCCACGCGCGACGCGGCCAACCAGCTCCGGCGCAAGGTCTCGTAGCCCGCCGTCGCGCTACCCCTCAGCCATCGCCATGGATGAAGCCCTCACGCTGCTGGAAGGCGGCCGCGTGGACGGCGCCTTCGTGACGCCCGAGACGGGCCTCGTGGGGCTCACCGTGTGGTGCCCCGGCGGCGCGCGGCGGCTCGTGGTGGGGGTCGGTCCGCGGGTGGTGGGCGTGGGGTGGGCGCAGCGCGAGCCCGTGCACCGCGCGGCCAGCACGCACCCGCTGGTGGCGGCGCTGCGGGCGCACGCCGTCGGGTGCGTGGTGCGCGCGGCCCACCGCGACGACGACGACGCCGTCTGGATCGAGCTCGGCGCGGAGCGCATCACGGCGCGGGTGCGGCTCTTCCCCGGGGCGCACGGCGAGGCCCGGGTGCTCGACGAGGCGGGCGCGGTGCGGCTCGCGTGGCGTGGCGAGCCCACGGCCGTGGCGCGGGTCTTCGACGCCAACGCCGCGCACGACACCTGGGAGGCCGCGGGCGAGGGGCTGCGCGCGATGAGCGACGCGCTCGCGGGCGAGCTGCGGCGCGCGGCGCTGGCGAGGGCCCTGGGGGCGCAGGCGAAGCGCCTCGCGAAGCGGGCGGCGGCGGTGGAGGGCGACCTCAG
>CAIOSS010001088.1 GCA_903860995.1 uncultured delta proteobacterium
AGCACTCCACCCTCTTCGACTCGATGACCTGCGCGGAAAACGTGGCGCTCCCGCTGCGCAAGCACCGAGGCCTCTCGATGAAGGAGGCCCTCGCCGAGGCGAGGCAGCGGCTCGAGGTGGTGCACATGCACGCCTACGGCGACCGATACCCCGCGGAGCTCGGAGACGGCATGCGCAAGCGCGTGGCCATCGCCCGCGCGCTCACCGTCGACCCCCGGTACGTCCTCTTCGACGAGCCCACCACGTCGCTCGACCCGGTGAGCGCCCGACGGGTCGACCGGCTGATCCGCGAGCTGTCCGACAAGCGCGGGGTCACCAGCATCGTGGTCTCGCACGACCTCGCGTCGATCTTCAGCATCGCCGACCGCATCGCGTTCCTCTACAAGGGGACGCTGCGAAAGGTCGGTACGCCCGGTGAATTCCGGGCCAGCGACGACCCGATCGTCGCCCAGTTCACCCGCGGCATCGCCGAAGGTCCGATGGAGGTATAGGGCGATGCGATTCAACGATAGTCTCCAGGCCCAACGCTGATGGCCGCTGCGCGATCGATCGAGGTGAAGGTAGGGCTGCTGGTGCTCGTCGCCGCGGGCCTGCTCGTGGCGCTGGTGCTGGTGATGGGGGGCGTGCACTTCGGGCGGCGCTTTCCCATCGCGGTGGACTTCAACAACCCGGGCGGTCTCCAGGGTGGGGCGCCGGTGAAGATCGCCGGCGTGCGCGTGGGCCAGGTCGACCGGCTGCAGCCCTTTCCCCCTGCGGTGCCGGGCACCAACCGCAGATCGCTCGTGAGGGTGCACATCGAGGTCGACGAGCGCTACCGCCCCGAACTGCACGCCGACGCGGCCTTCTACGTCACCACGCACGGCGTGCTCGGCGAGCAATTCCTCGCGATCGAACCCGGCACCCCGGCGCAGCCTCCACTCGACATCTCCCTTCCGATCGAGGGCATCGACCCGCCGCGCATCGACCTCTTCGTCGCACGCGCCTACTCGCTCCTCGACGACACGGTCACCGCCCTGCGCTCCAACCGGCAGCAGATCGGCGCGATGGTCGATGACCTGTCCGGCGTTCTCCACGAGACCCGCGGGGTGCTCCACCGCAACGCCGGACGCGTCGACAGCATCCTCGAGAACACCGACCGCGCGATCCGGGACGCCGACGGGCTGGTGAACGCCGCGCGCGACCGCTACGTCGACGGCGCGCAGGCCCGGCGCATCATCCAGCGCGCGGAGTCCGTCCTGACGACCATCGACCGCGAGGCGCCGCCGCTCTCCCGCGACGCGCGGGCGCTCATGGCGCGGCTCGACCACATCGCCCAGGGCGTGGGCGACCCGCAGATCCAGGACCTTCAGCGCACCCTGCGCGAGGTGCGCACACTCACCGAGCGGGCCAACACCGTGATGACCGACGTGCAGGCCGTGAGCACCCGGGTGCGCGCGGGCCATGGCACGGTCGGGGCGCTCCTGATGGACGAGGAGATCTACGACGACCTCCAGGAGATGATCCGGGACCTCAAACACAACCCCTGGAAGTTTTTCTGGCGGGAGTGAAGGGCTGTTGTGAGTCCCCCGGGGGGGCTTCGGGCGGCTCGCGGGCGATTCCCGTATTGCAGGAATATTCCTTTGGTGGCAAAAGCCACCGGGACACTTCGACGATGGCGACAGGTGCGCGCGAGCGCTGAGGAGAGCGGACGATGAGCCAGCAGCAGAAGGAAGACTCGGTGTTGTTCTCGCTCCGGAGCCTGATGGAGATCGAGGAGGATCGCATCAAGCAGGAGGAGGACGAGAAGAAGCGCGCCGAAGAGGGCGAGCGGATGAGACTCGAGGACGCCCGCAAGCGCGAGGAGGACGAGCGGCTCGCCAAGGTGCGCGCGGCGGAGGAGGCCCGGGCCAGCGAGGAGCGCAACCGCCGCGAGCTCGAGGAGCGCACCCGCCGAGAGCGCGAGGAGAGCGAGCTGCGCATCCGGCTCGAGGCGGAGTCGAAGCAGCGCGAGCGCGAGATGCAGCTGCGCATGGAGCAGGAGCAGAAGCTCGCCGTCATCGAGTCGCAGAAGAAGAAGGGCATCAACCCGGCCGCGGTGGCGGGCGGGGTGTTCGTGCTCGTGGGCGTGCTCGGCGCGGGCGTGTTCTTCGGCGTGGTGAAGCCGCAGCAGGAGGCGCGGGCGGACGACGCCCGGCGCGCGGAGACGGCCCGCCGTGACGCGGAGGAGCGACGGGTGGTCGCAGAGCGGGCGGCCGAAGATGCGCGGCGACGGGTGGCAGAGGCCGACGCCGATCGGCAGCGGCAGGCGGCGGCGGCGTTGCTGGCGTCACAGAACGCGGCTGCCCTCGCGGCGGCGACGGCGCCCAGCGGCGCGCGACCGGCGACGACCACATCACGGCCCCACGCTTCGGGCGGCGGTGCGCGGCGTCCGGCGCGGCCCACCGGGTCGGGCGGCGGCGGGTCGAGCGAGCCGGACCTGGGCGATCTCGGCCTCTGATGCGAAGGGTCCTCCTCGGGGTGAGGGCGGTACGGGAGGCGCTCGCCGCCCACGCCCAGTCCATCGCGGTCATCTACGTGCACGAAGAGGGCGCCCGTGGGGCCCTGCGTGACGTCGTCACCGACGCGAAGAACCGCGGGGTCTCCATCGAGTTCAAGCCGATGGAGGAGCTCAACGCCCTCGCCGAGGGTGACCGCCATCAGGGGGTCATCGGGCTGTCGGGCGAAGACTTCGCCTATGCGAGCTTCGACGAGCTCCTTGACCGCACCGTGGCCGCGGGCCCCTCGGGCTTCCTCGTTGCGCTCGACGAGGTCACCGATCCCCACAACTTCGGCGCGATCGTGCGATCGGCCGTGGCCTTCGGCGCGACCGGCATCGTGACCATGAAAGACCGCGCGGCCCCGGTGACCCCCACCGTGGTGCGCGCGAGCGCGGGCGCCACGGAGCACGCCGCCATCGCGCGGGTGACCAACCTCTCGCGGGCCCTCGACGCCGCCCGCGAGCGCGGGCTCTGGACGGTCGGGCTCGACGCCGAAGGGTCCGCGACGCTCGCCGCCACGGACCTCACCGTGCCGTGCGTGGTCGTCGTGGGGAGCGAGGGGCGCGGCCTGCGTCGCCTCGTGCGTGAGCGCTGCGACGTGCTCGCGAAGATCCCCATGTCGGGGCCCATCGCGTCGCTCAACGCCTCCGTCGCCGCCGCGATCACGCTCTACGAGTTGACGCGCCAGCGCGCCGTCGCCGCCGCGCGCGGAGCCCCCCCCCGACCGAAATCATTCCGCCCCTGGAAACGCCCGCGCCCCCGGCCACGAAGACCGCCCGCCAAGGAGGTCTCACATGCTGGATAGCGTCTTTCGACAGAACACGATTCCACGGCGGGCGGCGGCGTTCACCGGGGGCGCGCGGCGGGTGCGCCAGCGGGTGATCGCGCTGGGGGATTACACCCCCAGGTATTGCCTGCGACCCCCGGCGATCGCCGAGGTGATGCCCTGGGACGACGGCCCGGAGATCACCGAGGTCGATGACCCGACGCCCCTACCGCCGCTCGACGGCTGAGAGTCGCACCACCCGCCGCTGGCCCTCCCGCTCCACGTCCACGATCACCACCGAGCCGCTCGCGCCCTGCAGGCGCTCGACCGCGTCCGCCGCGTCGCGCGGCTCGCGGCCGTCGATGGACGCGATCACGTCGCCGGCCTGCAGGCCCGCGCGGGCCTCAGGGGAGTCCGCGGCCACGCCCCCGACGAGGAAGCCGCCCGGTACGCGCGCCAGCTCGATGGCCGCGGGCGCGCGGTCCGGCCCCGTCCCCGTCGGGGCGAGGCGCAGCCGGACGCCGCGCACCTCGGTGCCCCGCAGGACGCGCACCTCCTGCGGAGCGGAGCGGGCGCGGCCACGATGGTCGGCCACCAGGGTGCGCGGCCCCTCGGGCACCGTCGGGAGCACGAAACGGCCTGATCGGTCGGAGACGACCGCGGGGAGTTCATCGCCCGTCACGCGCACCGTGGCGCCCTCGACGGGGTCGCCGCGCTCGTCAAGCACCTCGCCGCTCACGGCGCCGCCCGCGCGCAGGTCGATGGCGCCGAGATCGATGGTCGCGCCGGCGACCCGCAGTTCGCGCTCGACGGGGACGCAGCCCGACGCGCCGAGCCGGAGGGTCGCGCGGCCCTCGCAGAGGTGGTCGATGGCGAGGTCGCGGGTGTCGCGCAGCGCGAAGGTGAGCGGTCCGCACGCCGTGGCGATGGTGCCGCGGGGGGCCTCGCTCGCGCAACCGTCGTCACGAACCCGGGCGCGCAGCGACGAGCCGCGCGCGAGCTCGACCCGGAGAGACTGCGTGACCTGGGCGAGGCGGATCTCCCGCGGGGAGTACTCCGGGTGGCGCACCGCGACCGACACGGCACCGCGGCCCCCGACGGAGACGGCGAAGGTGCCGTCGGGTGCGGCGCTGCCGGTGCTCGCACCCGCCGCCCCGGCGTCGAGCGAGGCGACGGTCACCATCGCCCCGTCCACCGGGAAGCCGCGCTCGTCGACGACGCGGCCCTCGACCTGCCGGAGCGAGCCCGGCAGGACCAGCTCCAGCGGCACGGTGGCGCCGTCGTCGACGCGGGCCTCTGCGCGCGCGACCACCCGCCCGGCGCTCCACGCGACGAGCGATGCGCTGCCGTAGATGCCGATGAAGTGAAAGGTGCCATCGATCGAGGTGCGGCCGCGCTGGGGCATCGGGTCGGAGGGGGTGCGGAGCTCGATCTCGATGCCAGCGACCGGGAGCCGGCGGTCGTTCACCGCGCGCCCATGGATCGCCCCTCCGGGGTGCAGCACGATCTGGTGGACCGTGGCGCTCGCCGAGACGAGCGTGAGCGCCTCGGTCACCGCGCGGGCGTAGCCGGGGTGGGAGACGCTCACGACGGCGCTCCCGGGGGGGAGGTCGGTGATGTGGAAGCGCCCCGCGGCGTCGGTGCGGAAGCCCGCCGTCTCGACGCCCGTGGCGAAGGCGCCGGGCACCACCGGGACGATCGGGACCCGCCCGGGCAGCACGCCGAGGTCGCCGCGCGGGAGCAGCGCCGCCGGGCGCCCCGCCTGGGCGTTGAAGAGCGCGTCCTGGAAGCCGGTCGACGCCGCGCTCACCCAGCGAGGGTGGTTGTCGAGGTCGCGCGCGACGACCTCCACCTGGGCGTTGGCGACGGCCCTCCCCCGCGCGTCGATCACGGTGCCGTCGATGGTCGCCGCCGGGTCGAGCCGCACGGCCAGCACCTCGGGCCTCGGCACCACCGGGAGCGCCTCCCGCGGGGCGTACCCCGGGAGCCTGACCCAGAGCGTGTGGGTGCGCGGGAGCAGCCCCTCGAAGCCGAAGCCCCCGTCGGCAGCCGTGGTGGTCGCGCGCGGGGCGGTCGAAATACCATCCTCGGTAAGCGCGACCCGGGCGCCGACGAGTGCGCGACCGGTGAGGGCGTCGGTGACCTGGCCGGCGAGCGCCCTCCCCTCGCCCAGCACCGCAGTGGCGGCGCGGACCTCGCCCGGCTCGATCCAGAGCGGGGCGATGGGCTCGGCGACGGTGGTGCCGTGAGATGCGCGGACCTCGTAGACGCCGCCCGGCAGCGCCGAGAGGGCCACCTCGCCGCGGGCGTCGGTGGTCAGCGATCGGGGCGGCCAGATTCCGGAGCCCGAGACGACGACCGTCGCGCCGGGCGCGTAGCCGCCCGCGGCGTCGACGACGCGGAGGGTGAGCGTCGCGAGGGCGCGGAGGGTGAGCGCGAGGTCGGCGGAGGGCGCCGCGACGCCGATGCGCTGGAGGGCCTCGAAGCCGTCGGCAACGAGCGCGATGCGCCAGGTGCCCGGGGAGAGCCCGTCCAGGCGGAATCGCCCGTCGGCGTCGCTGCGGGTGGCGACGCCCGGGTCCTCGGCGGCGGTGGTGCCCTCGCGGGTGGCGTGCAGGAGTACCGAGCCGAGGGCGCTGCGGTTCGCGCCGCGGAGGGCGGAGGTGGTGCCCGCGATCGACGCGGCTGGACCGAGGGTGAGCGCGATCGTCTGCGACGCCCCGCGGACCCTCAGCGGACGCACCGCGCGGGCGCGCCCAGGCGCCGAGGCGTGAACCCACCACGACCCGAGCGGGAGGTCCTGCACCTCGAAGCGCCCGGCGTCGTCCGTGGTGACCGAGACCAGCGGGAGCGCCAGTCCCTCTCGGACGGCGATCCAGCGTAGCGTGGCGCCGGGCACCGGCCGGCCGCCCTCGTCGGTCACCCGGCCGCGCACGGCGCCGCCGATCGTGCGCGCCCGGGCGGCCTGGGAGAGGGCCAGCACGCGACGCGCCGACACCACCCCGGGGCGCAGCTGCTCGCCGGGTCGATCGCGCGCCGTCAGCGCGCAGAGCAAGAGCCCCAGGGCGGCGGGCGGCGGACGCATCGTCTTGGGGAGCAGCGACAAGGGGCTCCGTGCTATTCCCGACCCGCCCCTGGGCGCCAGCGGGCGACGTGCAAATGCAACGACGACGATCAGAGACCAGCTCGCAGGACGAGCAACGCGAGCGCCAGACGCCGCCCGTGACGCGACCTGCGTCGGTGCCCGAAGACGCCCTGTGCTCGGTCTTCGAGGTGCGCTCGGACCGAGCGGGCATGCGCCTCGACCGCTGGCTGTCGCTCGAGCTCACCCGGCTCACGCGCAGCCGGGCGCAGGAGATCGTGTCGCACTTCGCGTTCACGGCGCAGGGCGTCGCGCTCGGGCCCTCGCACCGTGTGAAGGCCGGCGAGGTCATCGCCCTCTACCGCCCGCGCTGGGAAGAGCCTCCGGCCCCGCGAGACATCGGCATCCTCTACATCGACGAGCACATGGTGGCGGTCGACAAGCCCGCGGGCCTGCCGGTGCACCCGAGCGCGAAGTTCCATCACAACACGCTTACGAGCGTGATCGCGGAGCGGTTCCCGGACGAGCGCGTGGTGCTCGCGCACCGCATCGACCGGGAGACCTCCGGGGTGATCCTGCTTGCGCGCTCGCGCGAGGCCGAGCGACGGCTGAAGCAGGACTTCGCCGAGCGCAGGGTCGCCAAGACCTACCACGCGCTCGTGCACGGCGTGGTCGGGCCCGACCACCAGGTCATCGACGCGCCGATGTGCCTGCACGGCGGCGAGATCGGCGTGAAGATGGCGGTGCGGCCGGTGACGCGCGGGGGGATGCCCTCGGTGACGCGGGTCGACGTGATCGAGCGCCTCGACGGGTACACCCTGGTGGCGGCCCACCCCGAGACCGGGCGGCAGCACCAGATCCGGGTGCACCTCGCGCACGTCGGGCACCCGCTCGTCGGCGACAAGCTGTACGCGCACGGTGACGAGATGTTCCTGGCGTGCCTGGAGGGGGCGCCGGACGAGGCGCGGCGCAAGACGCTGCTGCTCGACCGACAGGCCCTCCACGCGGCGGAGGTGACCCTCACGCACCCCATCGAGAAGACCTCGCTGACCATCTCCGCGCCGCTCCCGGCCGATCTCCGGGCGTTCTGCGACGAGCGCCGCGGGACGACCTCGACCGCCTCGCGCAAGGGTGATACCCCAGCGCGGTGAATCGACTGTCGTCCTTCGTGCTCCTCGCCGCGCTGTCCGGGGCGTGCGCGAACACCCGAACCAGCAGCGCGGTCGCCACCCGGCCCTTCACCCCGGACCTCGCGCGCTACTTCGACGACGCGGCGGACTTCATCGAGGACGTCGACGCCCTCGGCGGGCGCGTGGCCGCCGACTGGCGTCGACAGGTTCGAGGGCTGGCGGCGGAGAGCGACCTCATCGTCGCGGTACGCGTCGAGACCGTGACGCTCGGTGACGACAACGCCTCGTCGCGTGCGTACCGGCTGACGGCGGCCGCGACGCGCGACCCCATCTACGGGACGCTGCCGAGCGACCGGCGCATCGACCTGCGGGTCACCGAAGGCGAGGTCGGCTTCAACGCGATCCACCAGAACGAACGGCGGCTCCAAGCGCGCACGTACCTTCTCTTCGCGCGCTGGTACGACGACGACGGCACGCCGCGCGCGCACTGGCACCTCTCGCCGGAGACCGAGGCGCTCACCCGGCGGGTGCGCGAGGTCACGGGGGCCAACGACCCCAACGCCCCACGCGAGACCGTCGTCCAGCAGAACTGAGGCTGGCGCTACGCCGCGGGCGGGGCCTCGACCGCCGGGGTCTCGGTCACGAACTGCAGCCGGTGGAGCTTCGCGTAGACCCCTCCGAGCGCCATCAGCGCCGAATGGTTGCCGCGCTCGGCCACCTCTCCGCGCCGCATCACGAGAATCTCGTCCGCGTGCCGGATGGTGCTTAGCCGGTGCGCGATCACGATGGCCGTGCGGCCGCGGAGCGCCTCGGCGACGGCGTGCTGCACGGTCGCCTCGGTCTCCGAGTCGAGGCTCGCGGTGGCCTCGTCGAGCACGAGCACCTCGGGGTCGCGGTAGAGGGCGCGCGCGAGGGCGATGAGCTGACGCTCGCCGCTGCTGAAGTTGGCGCCGCGCTCGCCCACGAGGGAGCGGAGCCCGATGCCGCGGCGGGTGAGCAGGTCGAGCAGCCCGAGGCGGCGCGCGATGTCCTCGGCGCGGGCCTCGTCGGGCTGCGCCTCGCCGGGCGCGACGTTCGAGAGCACGTCGCCGGGGAAGAGCACCACGTCCTGCGGCACCACCACGACGCGGCGTCGCAGCGTGTGCCGCGGCAGCGCCCGGATGTCGGTCCCGTCGAGGAACACCGCGCCCTCGTCGACCTCGTAGAGCCGCTGGAGCAGCGAGATGATGGAGGTCTTGCCAGCCCCGGTGGGGCCGACGATGGCGAGGGTCTGACCGCGCGGCACCGAGAAGCTTACGCCGCGCAGCGTCGGGCGATCGGGCTTGTACCCGAAGCGCACGTCCTCGAAGACCACCGTGCCGACGGGGACCGCGCGGTCGCCGCGCGACGGGATCGCCACCTCGGGCGCGTCGGGCTCCGGCTTGTCGAGCAGGCCGAACACCCGCTCGGCGCCCGACATCGCGTTCTGGAGGATGGTGAACTTCGAGGAGATCTCCCGCAGCGGCTCGAAGAAGCGCTGGACGTACTGCACGAACGCGACGAGCACGCCGAGCGACGCGGCGGGCTGCCGGCGGTCGAGCGCCCAGGCGCCCGCGAAGAGCAGCGACGCGATGCACACCGACGCGAAGGCGTCGACGACCGCGTAGAGCATCGCGTCGTAGCGGATGGCGAGCTGGTTGGCCTCGCGGTACGCCGCGTTGATCTCGCGGAACTCCCCCTGGCAGCGCTCCTCCTGCGCGAAGGCCTGCACCACGGCGACTCCGGTGACCTGCTCGTTGAGGTACGCGTTCATCCGAGCGGTCTTGGTGCGGATCGCGCGGAACGCGTCCCGGGCCCGGCGGCGGAAGCGGTCGACGAGCCACGCCAGCGGCGGCACCGCGAGGAAGGTGAGCAGCGACAGCTGCGGCGAGAGCACCACCATGGCGACGACGATGCGCGTGAGGGTGATCAGGTCCCCGACGGCGGTGACCGCGCCCGACGCGAAGAGCTCGCCGATGGCGTCGACGTCGTTGGTGACCCGGGTCGTGAGGCGTCCGACCGGCTGCCGGTCGAAGAAGGCGATGCGCTGCCCCTGGAGGAAGCGAAACACCTCGCGCCGCACGTCGGCCATGCTGCGCTGCCCGACGACCTGGA
>CAIOSS010001089.1 GCA_903860995.1 uncultured delta proteobacterium
GGGCTGCCGTCGTTCATCGTGTCGCGCGCGGTCACCAAGACCGCGAGCGAGGTGCGCGCGTGGTTCCAGGAGCGGCTGGTGGGGCAGCGCGCGGCCATCGACGCGATGGTGGAGGCGATCGCGCTCTTCAAGTCGGGGCTGCACGACACCGGGCGGCCCATCGGCACCTTCCTCTTCGTGGGCCCGACGGGCGTCGGCAAGACGGAGCTCGCACGGCTGCTCGCGGAGTTCGTCTTCGGCAGCCCCGACCGCCTGCTGCGCTTCGACCTCTCGGAGTTCAAGGACTACCACGCCTTCGAGCTGCTCCTCGGGTCGCCGCGCCGCAAGGACTCGCCCGCGCGCCTGCTCGACCCGGTGCGCGCGCAGCCCTTCCAGGTGGTGCTCTTCGACGAGCTTGAGAAGGCCCACCCCAACCTCTGGGACCTCATCCTGCCGCTGCTCGACGAGGGCCGCATGAGCGCCCCCGACGGCGACGCGGTGGACTTCCGCAACACCATCGTGATCGCCACGTCGAACGTCGGCGCGCAGGAGTCCAACCGCTCGGTGGGCTTCGGCGAGCGCGGGGGCGACGAGCGCGAGGGGCGCATCCGGCAGGCGCTCGAGACCTCCTTCCGCCCGGAGTTCCTCAACCGCTTCCAGCACATCGTGGTGTTCCACTCGCTGTCGTTGCTGGAGCTGCGCACCGTGGCGCGCTTCGAGCTCGCGCGGGTGCTCCAGCGCGAGGGCATCGTGGCGCCGGGGCTCACCGTCGACGTCGACGACGCCGCGCTCGACCTCGTCATCCGCCAGGGCGTCGACGCCCGCTACGGGGCGCGGGCGCTCAAGCGGGAGATCCAGAAGCGGCTCGTGCTGCCGCTCGCCATGACCCTGATGGAGCAGGCCGTGGCGCCGGGCGCCATCCTGCGCATCAACGTGCGCGACGGGGCCATCCGGGTGCGCGTGCTGGAGACCGAGGCCTCCCGGGCCCACCGCGCGAGCTTCGTGCCGACGCCGCGGGTCGAGCCCCGCGCGATCGACCGCGAGGCGCTGCGCGAGCAGCTGAAGCAGGCCGAAGGGGCCTTCGACGGGCTGATGGACCTGGTGCAGCTCCCGGCCGCCCTCGGCCGCCGGGGCGAGCTGCTGAGCGCGCGGGAGGTGCCGGGCTTCTGGCGCGACGTCGCGCGGGCCTCGGCCAACGACCGCGAGCTGGAGGTGGCCTCCGACCTCATCGACCGGGTGGAGGCCCTGGAGGAGCGCATCGCGGGCGCCCGCGACGCGCTGGAGAAGGGCGCGTCGCGGCGGGCCCTGGAGAGCGCCGCGCAGGAGGTGCGGGCGCTGGAGGAGGCCCTGCGCAGCGCGCGCCGCGAGCTCGTGGTGCTGGGCGCGGCGGGGCGGGTCGACGCGCTGATGGAGTGCCGGGTGGTGGGCACGAGCGGGCCCGAGATGCGCGACCGGCTCGCGGCGATGTACGTCGAGTGGGCGAAGCACCGGGGCTACACCGTGACGTGGTGGCGGGACCCGCGCGACGACGAGGAGTCGTGGCTGCTGGGCGTGCGCGGGCCCTACGCCTTCGGGCTGCTGCGGGGCGAGGCGGGGCTCCACCGGCTGCGCCTCGCGGGCACCGCCGAGAACCCCGGTCGCCGCGTGGTGGCCGCGGTGCGCGTGGCGCCGTGGGAGACCGGGCGCGCGGTGACGGCCACCAAGGACGGCGAGCGCAGCGTGCGGGGCAGCGGGCGCTTCGGCAGCAAGGTGCGCGCGGTGCTGGAGTACCGCGACCCCGACGGGGGACGGCTGACGCTACAGAACGAGCAGTCGGCGACGGAGAACGCCGCGGCGGCGGGCGAGCTGCTGGCCGCCCTGGCCGACGCGGTCGAGGCCCCGGAGGAGGTCGTGCGAC
>CAIOSS010001090.1 GCA_903860995.1 uncultured delta proteobacterium
CCAGCGAGGGGTCGGCGCGCAGGAGGTAGCTGCGCGAGCCGACGGTGCTCTCCGAGGCGTAGAGGGTCGCGCCGTCGGGGGTGGCCGCGAGGTCGGTGATCTCCCGGTGCGACACGCTGTCGAGGTTGGCGACCGAGCAGCCGTCGGTGAGGGCGTGGGCGCCGTCCTCGAAGCCGAGCACCACCTCGCCGCGGGAGCTCACCTCCACCGGCGGGTCGAAGGCCAGGCCCGGCACGAAGGGGAAGAACAGGAGGTCTTCGCAGAACCACGCGAACGACCGGCCGCCGTCGCGGCTGACGAGCATCCCGAAGGTGGTGCGCAGCGCGATGACGTCGGAGCGCGAGCCGGGCCCGAGCACCACGTGCTGCGCCGCGGGGAAGCGCCCGTTGGCGAGCGCCGCCGAGGGCGCGCAGGCCACCGCGGCGATCGCTCCCAGCACCCGCAGTCCGAGGCTCGCTCGCTTCACGCCTGCGACGCCTACGGGAGATCGGCCGCCGTCGCAAGTCGGCGGGCGCGGCGCTACCCTCCGCGCCCATGAGCGACCCGTGGGTGCTGCTGCACTCCTTTCCCGTCGATCGACGCATGTGGTCGGCGCAGTGCGAGGCCCTAGCCGCGCGCGGCCACACCGCCGTCGCCCTCGACCTCCCCGGCTTCGGCGCCGCGCCGCGGATGACCCGCGAGCCGCCCTCGCTCGACGGCTACGTCGACGCCGTGCTGTCGTCCCTCGACGCGCTCGCCTTCGAGCGGGTGACCCTCGTCGGTCTCTCCCTCGGCGGCTACGTCGCGCTCCGCCTCGCGGGCCGGGCGCCGGGGCGGCTCGGGTCCCTGGTGCTGGCCGACACCCGCGCCGCCGCCGACAGCCCCGAGGCCCGCGCCGGGCGGGTGCTCAACCAGGGACTCGTGCGCTCGCGAGGGCCGGCCGCGCTCATCGAGAAGATGCTCCCGCACCTCCTCGCGCCCGAGGCGCCGGAGTCGCTGCGGGCGACGCTGCGCGCCTGGGCCGCCGAGCAGTCGCCCGAGGGGATCACCGACGCGCTCCTGGCGATGCGCGACCGGGGCGACGCGACCGCCGCGCTGGGCGCCATCCGTTGCCCGACCCTGCTGCTGGTCGGGGCGCGGGACGCCATCACGCCGCCGGCCGAGCACGCCGCGATGGGGGCGGCCATCGCCGGGTCGCGGGTGGAGGTCATCGAGGGCGCCGGGCACCTCTCCAACCTCGAGCGGCCGGATGCCTTCAACGACGCGCTGCTGCGCTGGTCGGCGAGGCCCTGAGCGCGCGCTCGAGGCGGGCGATCTGCCCGTCGAGGGCGTCGAGGCGCTGCGGGGCGAAGGCGCGGTCGAGCCAGCGGCCGCTCGCGAAGACGCACGCGATGGCGGCGAAGTAGCCGAGCGCGGCGGGAAGCCCGAGCAGGAGGTGCGCGAGCCACCCGAGGCCGTATCCCGCGCCGAAGCAGGCGAGCACGACGGGGACGAGCGCGGAGTGGCGATGGTCTTCCCACCAGGAGATGCGGGTGAGGAGCTGCTGGCGCTGGCGGCGGAGGTCGTCGAGGCTGAGGGGGCTGGGCATCGGTGAAGCTCGGCGCGACTGTAGCCACGCCGCGCCCGGGGGCAACAGCGCTTGTCGCGGGGAGGCGATCGGGGACAGCATCGTCGGAGTCATGGGCGCCCCAACAGGCGTCCGGCGAGAGAGAGCAACGGAGGGACGGCGAATGGCGGAAGCGATCCTGATCAAGCCGGGCAGCAAGGTGAGGCTGAAGGACTACGACCCGGCGGCGACGCCCGGGGTGAAGGACAAGGTCACCGCGCTGGAGCAGCTCGCGCAAGACCGCGCGGACATGTGCGACCTCCAGGAGAAGCTCTACGCGGAGAACCGCCGGGCGCTGCTGGTGGTCCTCCAGGCGATGGACACCGGCGGCAAGGACGGCACCGTCAAGAGCGTGCTGTCGGGGGTCAACCCGACGGGCGTGGAGATCATGAGCTTCAAGGCGCCCTCCGAGGAGGAGCGCGACCACGACTTTCTCTGGCGCATCCACAGCCGGGTGCCGCGCCGGGGGAACATCGGGTTCTTCAACCGCTCGCACTACGAGGACG
>CAIOSS010001091.1 GCA_903860995.1 uncultured delta proteobacterium
GGGACGGCGTGCTCTACGAGCGCGGCGCCGTCGCCCTCGCCCGCGGCCTCGGCTACTCCTGCTACCTCTTCGGCCCCGCCGCCGACCCCTCCGTCCCGACGGCCTTCTACCCCGTCGGATACCCCGCCTTCCTGGGCGCGCTCTACCGGGTCTTCGGGGTGTCCCCGGCCGTGGTCGTCGTCAGCGGCGCCCTCCTCGGCGCCCTCACCGTCGCCCTCGCCCACCGCCTCGCCCTGCGCGCGGGACCGCCCCTCGCGGCCCACCTCGCGGCGCTGCTCTTCGCCCTCGCGCCCGGCCCGGTGGTCTTCGCGGTCACCCCCATGAGCGAGACCCTCTGCGGCGCCCTGCTCGCCGGCGCCGTCTACGCCCTCGCCCGCGCCCCGTCGCCCTCCTCGCTGCGGCTCGTCGTCGCGGGCACGCTGCTCGCCGCCGCGGCCTACGTGCGCCCGCAGTCCCTCCTGCTCGCCCCGCTGCTCCCCGCGCTCCTCGCCGGGACCGCCGCCCAGCGCCTCCGCCGCGCCGCCCTCGTCACCGCGACCGTGGCCGCGCTGGTCGCTCCGTGGACGATCCGCAACTGCCGCGCCCTCGACGGCTGCGCGGTGATCAGCACCAACGGCGGGAGCAACCTCGCCATCGGCGCCGTGCCTCGTGCCACGGGCATGTACCTCACGCTCACCGCCGACGACGGCTGCCGCGGCGTGAAGGGCGAGCGCGCCCGCGAGCGCTGCTGGCAGCGCGTGGCCGTGGACAGCGTGCGCGCCGCCCCGCTGCGCTGGCTGCGCCTCGCGTGGCCCAAGCTCTACTTCACCTACGCCAACGAGACCTTCCCCGCGGACTACCTCCGCGAGGCCCGTCCCGACCTCCTCGCCCCGCCCCGCCACGAGCGCCTCCGCGACGCCATGACCTGGACCTGGTGGCCCCTCTGGGTCACCGCCCTCCTGGCGCTGCTCCCGCGGCCCCGCCGCGCGCCGCTCGCGCCCGCGGCCTCGCTCTCCCTCGGCGCGGTCGCGGCCACCACGGCGACCCACCTCGCGGTCTTCGGCGGCGACCGCTACCACCTGCCGCTGGTGGGCCTCGTGGCGGTGCTCGCCGCCGCGACCTTCCGCCGCCGCCCGGTGCCGCCGTGAGCGCTCCTCCCCCCGGCGCCCCTCCCGAGGGCGGTCACCCGCAGCTCGACGGGCTGCGCGCCGTCGCGGTCTTCCTGGTGCTCTGCACGCACCTGCTGCCGTCGCAGCCGTGGGTGCGCCGCGTCGGCCCCGGGGGCCTCGGCGTGGTGCTCTTCTTCGTGCTGAGCGGCTTCCTCATCACGGGCATCCTGCTGCGCGTGCGCGACGCCGTCGCGGACGGCCGCCTGACCTCTGGGCGCGCCCTCTCGCGCTTCTACATCCGCCGCGCGCTGCGCATCGCCCCGCTCTACTACGCGGTGCTCGGCGTGGCCGCGCTCGCCGACATACCCCCGGTGCGCGCCACCTGGCCCTGGCACGCCTTCTACGCGTCGAACCTCTACTTCGCGCGCCGCGGCTCGTGGAACGGCGTCGTCACGCCCCTCTGGAGCCTCGGCGTCGAGGAGCAGTTCTACCTCCTCTGGCCGCTGGTGGTGCTCTGGACCCCGCGGCGCGCGCTGCCGCTCGTGCTGCCCGCGCTCGTCGCCCTCGGGCCCCTCTCCCGCGTCGGCTACCTCCTCGCCGGCGTCGACCCCTTCGCCATCGGGCTGCTGCCGTTCGGGTGCGTCGACACGCTGCTCCTCGGCGCGCTCCTCGCGCTCTGCTGGCACGAACCCGCGCGGCTCGATGGAGTCCGCCGCGGCGTGCGCGCGTTCGGCGTCGCGGTCGCGCTCCCGGCGGTGGCGCTCTACCTCGCGCTCGGGCCGGTGCCCGCGGGATCGCCCTGGTTCGTGCTCGCGGCGATGCTCGAGCTCGCGCTGAAGGGCGCTGCCTTCTTCGCGCTCATCGACGCGGCGGCGCGCGGCTTCGGCGGGCCGATCGGCCGCGCGCTGTCGTCGCGACCCATGCGCTTCATCGGGCAGATCAGCTACGGGATCTACCTCCTGCACACGTTCGTGCAGGGGGCGGCGCGGGGGTTGGGCGCGCCGATGCGCGCGCTCTACCCCAACGAGCTGGCGTGGTTTCCGATCGCGTGCGCGACGGTGGTGCTGGTCGCGACCGCGACGTACGTGCTGTTCGAGAAGCCCATCAACGGGCTGAAGCGGCGCTTCCCCTACCTCGGCTGATCTGCAAGGAAATCGCTGGAGATCCGGCCGTGCGCGGCCCTCGCTCGTTGAAAAGTTCGCCCCGCGGACAAGCGCGCTTAGAGTCTGTTCACACCGCGGACGGGCGATATCAGGGGTGAGCGCCGGGCGTGGAACGTCTCCGTAGTGGGAGGCGTCCGCACGCCCGATTGCTCACACCATCGACCCTCCTCCGCGCCTGCGGACGCATGACCTCGATCGACCTCCTGATCCACCGCGCTCCGACCCGCTCGTCTCGCGCCGAGGGCCGCGGCGCCGTCGCCGCCGAGACCTCCCC
>CAIOSS010001092.1 GCA_903860995.1 uncultured delta proteobacterium
GTCTTACCTGAACCGGTACTCGTCGCGGCGGCGCGGCCGAGCGCCGCGGCGGTGACCGCCGCGGCGGTGCTCGACCGCGCGGCGGCGCTGCGGGTGATCCAGGAGGAGGTGCGGGGGTGCCGCGCGTGCAAGCTCGCGCCGACGCGCACGCAGACGGTCTTCGCGCGGGGCAACCCCGACGCGCGGCTGTGCTTCATCGGCGAGGGGCCGGGCGCCGACGAGGACCGCGCGGGCCTGCCCTTCGTCGGGCTCGCGGGTCAGCTCCTCGACCGCATCATCGCGGCGATGCGGCTCACCGAGGAGCAGGTGTACATCGCCAACATCGTGAAGTGCCGGCCGCCCAACAACCGCGTGCCCGACCACGAAGAGATGTCCGCCTGCACGCCCTTCCTGCTGCGGCAGCTGGAGGTGGTGAAGCCCGACGTCATCGTGGCGCTCGGCAAGACGGCGACGGGCTTCCTCCTGGACAGCAAGGGGTCGATGGGATCGATGCGCGGCCGCTGGCACTCGTGGAGGGGCGTGCCGGTGATGCCGACGTGGCACCCGTCGTACGTGCTGCGGGTGCGCGACGACCCGAAGAGCACCGCGCGCGCCGAGGTGTGGACGGACATGAAGCTGGTGCTCGAGCGGCTCGGGTTGCCCGTCCCCGCGCCGCGTGGTTGATCGATCGCCATGACCACCGCCGCGAAGCACGCGCCCGACGACGACGACCAGCTCCCGGCGCTCGCGCCGCTCGACACCGACGAGGGCGTGGTCGAGGTGCCCGACGAGCTGCGCCCGGAGGCCTGGGACGAGCGCCTCGACGGCGACGATGATGCGGTGGCCATCGACCCCCACGCGCTCACGATGGGGACCTTCGACGGCGACGGGGGCGAGGACGACGAGGGCTCCCCCGACGACCCGATGGACGCGATGCCCGAAGACGACCGCGGGCTCTGGGTGGGCGACGACGAGCGCGGGGGCGACGACGTGGCCGAGGTCGACGAGCCGACGCCCGACGCGCCCGACGGGGGCGAGGACGGCCCGACGCGAGACCCCTACGACGAGGTCGACACCGCGCTGCCCGCGCTCGACGACGACGACGAGGTCGACGGGCCGTCGCCGTAGGGAGGCTCCACGGCCTCGTCGCGGTGGCGGTCGTAGTGGCGGCGAAACCACGCGAGCGCGAGCGCGCCGAGCACCACGGCGAACCAGAGGGTCGCGAGGCGGCAGAGCAGCGTCCCGGCCTTGGCGGCGGCCGCGGGGATGCTCCCGTGGGAGAGCCCGATGAGCAGCGAGATCATGGTGATCTCCGCGCCGCCGACGCCGCCCGGGAGCATCGCCACGGCGCCCGCGAGGGTGGACGTGGCGTAGACGAAGGACGCGAGCGACAGCGGGGCAGGGGTACCCAGCCCGATGAGGATCACCCAGAGGCCGAGGGCCTCGAGCGCCCACGCGAGCACGGAGATGGCGGTCGGGAGCAGCAGCGCCTTCGGCGAGGCCAGCAGGCGCAGGGCGTCGTAGGCGTCGCGCACCTTTGGGGCGAGGCGGCGGCCGAGGGCGAAGCGCTCGGTCTGGGTGATGGCCCAGTCGCCGAGCGGGCGCACGAGCACGAAGAGCATGAGGCCGACGACGAGCGACGAAGCCGCGAGCGCGACGATCCAGCCGCCTGGGAACAGCAGGCCGCCGAGGGCGACCATGGCGATGAGCGAGATGAGGTCGGTGAGGCGGTCGGCCACCACGATGGGCGCGGTGCGGGCGATGGGGTATCCGCGGGCGCTTGCGAGCAGCGCGCTCTTGAAGACCTCGCCGGCCTTGGCGGGCGTGACGGACATCGCGAAGCCCGCCACGTAGATGCAGAAGCTCTCCCCCCACGGGACGTCCCGGATGCCCAGCCGGCGCAGGTAGAAGTCCCACTTGAAGAAGCGGAGGCCGTAGTTTCCGAGGGAGAGCGCGAGCGAGGCCGCGAAGGTCCACCAGGCGTAGCCGGAGAGCGTCGCCCGGAGCGCGCGCACGTCGCCCATCAGCGCGATGGCGCCGTAGAGCAGCGCGACGGCGAGCACCACGGCGAGGAGTCGTTTGGTGTTCATGGCAGAGGGGAAGAGGACGACGGGGTGAGAGGGGGGCGGTCGGTCAGTCGTCGGAGCGCAGGCCGTGCTTGCGGAAGAGGTCGCGGAGGTAGTGGCGCTCGATGCCCGCCAGCGCCGCTGCGCGCGAGAGGTTGTCCCCCGTGCGGTGCAGCAGGCGCTGGAGGTAGTCCTTCTCGAACTCGTCGATGAGCGTGCGCTTGGCGTCCTTGAAGGGCGTGAGCGGCTGGTGCGGGTCGGAGCCCGACGGGGCCGTCGCCGACGGGGCGCTCAGCGTGCCCTGCGCCTTGGTGCGCTCGCCGGACAGGATGCGCTCGAAGGCCAGGTCGGCCGGGGTGATGACCGCCCCCTCGGCCATCATCGCCGCGCGTTCGACCGCGCTCTTCAGCTCGCGGATGTTGCCCGCGTACTCACGTCGCATGAGCTCCTGGAGGGCCTCCGGCGAGATGGCGCGGGCGCCCTGCGTGTTCGACGGCAGCCGCTGGAGGAAGTGATAGACGAGCAGCGGGATGTCGTCGGCTCGCTCCTTCAGCGGTGGAATGTTCACCCGCGCCTGCGCGAGCCGATAGTAGAGGTCTTCACGGAAGCGCCCGTGGTTGATCATCTGGCGCAGGTCGCGCCAGGTCGCGGAGATCACCCGCACCTGCACCGGCTTCGGGGTGGTGCTGCCCACGCGCACCACCTCCCGGCGCTCGAGCACGCGCAGGAGCTTGGGCTGCAGCTCGAGCGGGAGCTCGCCCACCTCGTCGAGGAAGACCGTGCCACCCTCGGCGGCCTCGAAGATGCCGATGCGCCGCTCGCTCGCGCCGGTGAAGGCGCCGCGCTCGTGGCCGAAGAGCACGCTCTCCGCGAGCGTGGAGGGGATGGCCGTGCAGTCGAGCACCGCGAAGGGCCCCTGGGCGTACAGGCTGGCGTCGTGGACGGCGCGCGCGGCGAGCTCCTTGCCCGTCCCGGTCTGGCCCTCGATGAGGATCGACAGCTCGGTGCGCGCGAGGCGCTGGAGCGTGGAGAACATCTCCCGCATCGCGCCGTTGCGCCCGCGCAGCTCGCCGAAGGAGTGCAGGTCGGGCAGCGGCGCCTCGACCGCCGCGTCGAGCTGGATGCGCACGACGGAGCTCCCGATCTCCAGCGTGGCCCCGGAGGGGAGCAGCGCCGACTCGATGCGCGCGCCGGCGTAGCGGGTGCCGTTGCGCGACGAGAGGTCCTTCACGTGGATGGCGGCCTGGTCGTCGACGGCGTGGAGCTCGACGTGGAAGGCCGAGATGGTCTGGTCGGACAGGCGCAGGTCGCAGCCCTGGCTGCGCCCCACGATGCCGCGGGTGATGGCGAGCACGGCGTCCACCCCCATGTCGGGCCCGCTCACGACGGTGACGCGGATTCCGCGAATCGTTGGGCCCACCAGCCGCTCGGGCTGGATCGTGCGGGTGTTCTCGACGTCGGCGAGCTTCGAGGCGCGGGTCACGCGCGGATTCTGCCACCGAGCGCCGTCTCTTGACAGGGCCATCGCCCGGCGAGCCTGCCGGGCGCCCGGCCCACTGCTGCGCGGGCCGTGGTGATAGTGTTCGCGCCGTGTCCGACCCCGCCCGCCCGCGTTCCTCCGCTCGCGCGGACATCTGGAACATCCCCAACGCCCTCACCATGAGCCGCGTGGCGATGATTCCGGTGGTGCTCTACTACGTCACCGCGGGCACCCCCCGCGACGCCGTCATCGCGGGCTGGCTCTACGGCGCCACCGCGGTCACCGACCTCCTGGACGGCTACCTTGCTCGCAAGCAGGGCCTCGTGAGCGTGTTCGGGAAGTTCCTCGACCCGCTCGCCGACAAGCTCCTGGTGATGGCGACGCTGGTCTACCTGACGCGCATGGGCCGCATCGCCCCGTGGATCGTCGTGGTGCTGCTGGGCCGCGAGCTCTCCATCACGTCGCTCCGGGCCATCGCAGCCAACGAGGGCGTGGTCATCGCGGCGGGCGAGGGCGGCAAGTGGAAGGCCGCCATCCAGATGGTGGGCATCCTCTGCCTCGTGCTGCACTTCCGCTACCCCGTGGTGCCGTTCTACCCGCGCCCCGTTGACCTCAACCTCTGCGGTCAGTGGCTGGTGGTGCTCTCGATGGTGTTCTCGGTCACGTCCGCGGTGGAGTACACCCGGCTCTTCGTCGCCGCGGTCGACGCCAAGGATCGCCGGCAGCAGGGCTCATGACAGCGGCGGCGGCAGTATGGAGCTCGACACGATCGGCAGCGCGCCGGTCGGCTCCGAGGGCCCCGCCGTCGCCGCGCGGACGTCCCGCGGCACCACCCACCCGAAGATGCTCCCGCCGCCGTCGCGCTCGAGGATCTCCACCCGCCCGTGGTGCGCGTCGGCGATGCGCTTCACGATCGCGAGCCCGAGCCCGGTGCCGCGCGCCGTGCCCGAGTAGAACGCGTCGAAGATCCGCTCGCGCAGCTCGGGCTCGATGCCGGGGCCCCGGTCGAGCACCCGCACGGCGGCCTCGTGCTCGGTGGCGGTCACGGAGATCTCCACCTCGGCGCCGACGCGCGACGCCTGCGCGGCGTTGCGCAGGAGGTTCCAGAGCACCTGCTTGCACTGGGCGGAGTCGACCGTCGCGACGACGGGCTGCTCGGCCCGCAGCGTGATGAGCACCCGGGCCTCCGGGCCGCCGGAGGTGCGGGCGAGGGCCACGACGTCGCGCGCGAGCAACGTGAGGTCGACCGGCGCGCGGTCGGGCATGCGCGGCTTCGCGAACTGCAGCATGTCGGTGACGAGGTCGTTGAGCCGCGCCACGTCGCGGCTGACGGTGGCCAGCAGGCCCCGCTCCTCGCTGTCGAGCGTGGCGGTCTCGCGCACCAGCTCGACGCACCCGGAGATGGCCCCGAGGGGGTTGCGGATCTCGTGCGCGAGGCCCGCCGCGAGGCGGCCCAGCTGGGCGAAGCGCTCGGAGGTCTCCACCGCGTGACGGAGCCCCTCCTCGTGGGAGCGGTCTTCGACCACCACGATGCCGCCGCGGCGGGTGCCGTCATGCGAGTAGAGCGGCGCGACGTGGTAGGCGACGGGGATCTCGCGGTAGGGCGTCTTCAGCCGGGCGTCGCCGCTCGAGCTCCCGGCGTCGCCGTCGAGGGCCACCCGGGGGATGAAGGGCAGCACCTCGTGCGCCGGGCGGCCGAGCATCTCGACGGGCTCGAGGTCGAGGAAGAGCGCCGCGAAGGGGTTGGTGCCGTCGATGAGGCCCTCGGCGGTGTACGTGACGAGCGCCGCGGGGATGGAGCGCAGCACGTCCTCGTAGAGCGCGATGAGGCTCACCCGCGAAGCCTCGACGCGCATCAGCGCGTCGCCGGTGACCACGAGCCGGTCGGCCAGCGCGCCGCCGATGGCGGTGATGGAGACGATGGCCGTGAGGGTGACCAGCATCTGGTAGGTGGTCTCGATCGGGTTGTGCGGGATGTGCAGCTGGTCGGCGGGCGGATCGACGAGGCCGAGCGCGCTGGTGAGCGCGAGGAGGCCGTACGCGGACAGCGACGAGACCGCCGTCCAGAGGGTGCCGTTGCCGCCGAGGACGAGGGCGGCGGTGAGGGTGCTCAGGCCGAAGAAGGTGCTGAGCGGCGAGCCCGCGCCGCCGGTGGCGTAGGCGAGCACGGTCCAGGCGGCGAGGTCGAGGGCGATGCTCACCGCGGTGAGGCGCTGCAGGCGGCCGCGGGGCGCAGAGCGGATCTGCAGCGCGTAGACGAGGGAGGCGGCGTAGATGGCGATGATCACCGAGAGCAGGAGCTTCGGCGTGGCGTCGTCGAGGGAGTGGCCCTCGGCGAGGTAGACGGCGACGGTGCCGCCGAAGATGACCGTGCA
>CAIOSS010001093.1 GCA_903860995.1 uncultured delta proteobacterium
GGGCGCGGCGGCGGCGCGACGACGGGCGGCGGCAGCGGGCGCGGCGGCGGCGGGGCGGGCATCACCGGCGGCGGAGGAGGCGGAGGAGGAGGCACCGGGCGGAAGCTCACGCGCACCTGCTGCTCGGTGCGCGCGACGACGTCGAGGCCCGCGCGGAAGGGCAGCACGTCGTCGCCCTCGCCCTGCACCTCGGCGTGGCCCGCGAGCACGGGGAAGGGGACCGCCCACAGGCGCTGCGCGAGCTCCTGGCCGTTGACGCTCAGGCGGAGGTTGAGCGGCGGGCTCTCGGGCAGCACGAGGCGCACGCGGCCGACCATCGCCTCGGTCTGGGTGACGACGGCGCGGCACGCGGCGACGATGCGCGGGCGGTTGCGCACGGCGCGGTCGGCTTCGGTCTCGACGAGGCACAGGGTGGCGGCGTCGAGGGCGTCGAGGGTGTGGCCGAGGGTGAGGTGCTCCTGCGCGACGAGCATGCGGAGCGACGGGGTCCAGCGGATGCGCCCCGCCTCGACGCCGAAGGCGAGGGCCTGGTCGTGGAGCCCGGCGCGCTGGGCGGCGTCGGCCTGCTGCACGAGCGTGCGGCGGATGGCGTCTTCGGGGCCCGTCTGCGCCGCGGCGGGGCGCGCCGCGAGACCGAGGACCGTACACAGGGCGAGGGCAGTTGCGGTGCGCGTCATTGGGCGACCGAGGTGATACCCGAAGCCGCAGAGGGGTGCCCTACTTGATGATCACGAAGGTCTGCTGGTTGAGGGCGACGAGCTCGCCCTGCGGGGTCCAGAGCTCGCGCAGCTCGACGACGAAGCCCTGGCGCACCGCCGGGGCGCTGGCCCGGTAGAACAGCGGCGCCGTCGGGTCGAGGGTCGCCGGGTCGGCGAGCAGCTCGAGGGTGAAGGCCACGGTGGCCATCGGCCGCGGCGCGCTCTCGCGGGCGAAGGTCGCGGGCCAGAAGGCGTCCATGAGGCCGATGACCTCTGGAGCGCCGAGGGCGACGGGCTTCACGAGGCGCACCCATCCTGCGGCCTCGCTCCGGTCGCCGGCCGTGAAGGGGTACCGCCCCGTCGGGCGGAACTCATACATCCGCGCGAAGTGCGGCCCCAGCGGGGGGTGGATGGGCGCCGGGGCGACCCCGGTCCAGGCGGGGCCCAGGTCGGGCGCGGCGAGCTCGGTGCCGTCGCGCTCCGTGGTGCGGGCACGGCCCAGGATGGCGCTCGCCCGCGCGAGCACCTCGTCGCCCTGCGCGAGCCACGCCTCCCAGGTGGACACGGCGTTGCCCCGGCGCAGGGCCTTCACGGTGATGTCTGCGGGGCCACCGAGCACGGGGCCCACGATCTCGCCGGTGAGCGCGCGCAGGGTGCGGTCTGCCTCGGGCTCGGCGTGGAGCATCGCGCGGGCGAGCGTCCCGAGGACGAGTCCGCCGAAGGCACCGCGGCCCTGCTGCCAGCCGTCGGGGACGGTGGCGGCGTAGCGGCCGTCGCCCGCGGGCGAGACCTGCGTGGCGAGGGTGAAGTCGTCGGTGGACGGAGGAGCGAGCTCGTCGGTCATGGGACGATGGA
>CAIOSS010001094.1 GCA_903860995.1 uncultured delta proteobacterium
AATGACCCTCCACCACGAGATCGCCTTCGAGTCCGAGATCTGCGCCCACCTCGCCGCGCACGGCTGGCTCTACGCCGACGGCGACGCCGCCCGCTACGACCGTGGCCGCGCGCTCTTCCCCACCGACGTGCTCGCGTGGGTGCAGGCCACGCAGCCGCAGGCCTGGACCACCCTCACGAAGAACCACGGCGCGCTCGCCGGGGAGACCCTGCTCAGCCGCCTGCGCGACCAGCTCGACCAGCGGGGCACCCTCGACGTGCTGCGCCGGGGCATCGAGCTGCTCGGCCTCAAGCAGCCGCTGAAGCTCGCGGAGTTCAAGCCCGCGCTGGCGATCAACGCCGACATCCTCGCCCGCTACGAGGCCAACCGGCTGCGCGTCGTGCGGCAGGTTCGCTACTCCACGCAGAACGAGAACTGCCTCGACCTGGTGCTGTTCCTCAACGGTCTGCCCGTCGCGACGGCGGAGCTCAAGACCGACTTCACCCAGAGCATCGGCGACGCGATCGACCAGTACCGCTTCGACCGACCGCCGCGCCCCAAGGGACAGGCGATCGAGCCGTTGCTCACCTTCCCGAGCGGCGCGCTCGTGCACTTCGCCGTGAGCAACAGCGAGGTCCACATGGTGACCCGGCTCGACGGTCCGGCGACGGGGTTTCTGCCCTTCAACCAGGGCGACCACGGGGCGGCGGGCAACCCGGTGAACCCGAAGGGCGGGCACCGCACGGCGTACCTCTGGGAGGAGGTCTGGGCGCGCGAGAGCTGGCTCGAGATTCTCGGCCGCTACCTCATCGCGCAGCGCGACAAGAAGCAGCAGATCGCGCGGGTGATCTTCCCCCGGTTTCACCAGCTCGACGTGACGCGCAAGCTACAGGCGGCGGTGCTCCACGACGGCCCCGGCGCGAAGTACCTCGTGCAGCACTCGGCGGGATCGGGGAAGACGAACTCCATCGCCTGGACGGCGCACTTCCTCGCGGAGCTGCACGACGCGCGCGACCAGAAGGTGTTCGACACCGTGCTGGTGGTCTCCGACCGCAACGTCATCGACGCGCAGCTGCAGGAGGCGCTCTTCGCCTTCGAGCGCACCGCCGGCGTGGTCGCGACCATCAAGGGCGAGGGCACCAGCAAGAGCGAGGAGCTCGCCGGGGCGCTCTCCGGCACGAAGAAGATCGTCGTCTGCACCATCCAGACGTTTCCCCACGCGCTGAAAGAGGTGCGGAAGCTGTCCGCCGCGCAGGGCAAGCGCTTCGCGGTGATCGCCGACGAGGCGCACAGCTCCCAGACCGGGGAGGCCGCGACGCGCCTGAAGGCCGTGCTCACCGCCGAGGAGTTCGCCGAGCTCAGCGACGGCGGCGAGGTGAGCTCGGAGGACGTGTTGACCGCGCAGATGGCCGCGCGCGCCGACGACGCGGGGATCACCTTCGTGGCCTTCACGGCGACGCCGAAGAACAAGACGATGGAGCTGTTTGGCACGCGCCCGGACCCGACGCGCAAGCTGGCGGACGACAACCTCCCGACGCCGTTTCACGTCTACTCGATGCGGCAGGCGATCGAGGAGCGCTTCATCCTCGACGTGCTCAAGAACTACACGCCGTACAGCCTGGCGTTTCGGCTCGCGCACGAGGGTCGCGAGCTCGACGAGCGCGAGGTCGAGCGGAGCGCCGCGCTCAAGAAGATCATGGGCTGGGTGAAGCTCCACCCGTACAACATCGCCCAGAAGGTGCAGGTGGTGGTGGAGCACTTCCGCGCCTACGTCGCCCCACTGCTCGGCGGTCAGGCGAAGGCGATGGTGGTGGTCGCGAGCCGCCTCGAGGCGGTGCGCTGGCAGCTCGCCGTGGACGCGTACATCCAGCACCACGGCTACCCGATGGGCTCGCTGGTGGCCTTCTCGGGGGAGATCCTCGACAAGGAGTCGGGGCCCGACCCGTTCACCGAGCAGAGCGTGGCGCTGAACCCGGGGTTGAAGGGCCGCGACATCCGCGAGGCCTTCAAGGGCGGGGAGTACCAGCTGCTGCTGGTGGCCAATAAGTTCCAGACCGGGTTCGACCAGCCGCTGCTGTGCGGGATGTACGTCGACAAGCGGCTCGCGGGCATCCAGGCCGTGCAGACGTTGTCACGGCTGAACCGTGCCCACCCGGGCAAGGACACCACCTACGTCCTCGACTTCGTCAACGAGCCGGCGGACGTGCTCGCGGCGTTCAAGACCTACCACACGACGGCCGAGCTCTCGGCCACGACGGACCCGAACCTCGTCTACGACCTGCGCGCGAAGCTCGATGGTGCAGGGCACTACGACGACTTCGAGGTCGAGCGCGTGGTGACCGTGGAGCTCGACCCCGACTCCAAGCAGAGCGACCTGTTGAAGGCCATCGAGCCGGTGGTCGATCGGCTGATGCGTCGCTTCCGGGCGGCGCAGACGGCGCTGAAGACGGCGACGGAGCTGGGGCACGCGGAGGCGGCGACGGATGCGAAGTCCGAGCTCGACGCGCTGGTGCTCTTCCGCACGGACATGGGGTCGTACCTGCGGCTGTACACGTTCCTGTCGCAGATCTTCGACTACGGGGCGACGGCGCTCGCCAAGCGGGAGATCTTCTTCAAGCGCCTGCTGCCGCTGCTGGAATTCGGGCGCGAGCGCGAGAGCATCGACCTCTCGAAACTGAAGCTCACGCACCACGCGCTGAAGGCGCTGGGGCGCGCGGCGATGCCGCTCGAAGGGGGAGACCGCCCGAAGCTCGACCCGCTGACCGACGCCGGGAGCGGGGGCGTGCAGGAGAAGCAGCGCGCGCTGATCCGGGAGATCGTCGAGAAGCTGAACACGCTCTTCGAGGGAGACTCACGGACGGCGACCTGCTCGGGTACGTGGACGTGATCCGAGGGAAGCTGCTGGAGTCCGCCGTGCTGGTGCAGCAGGCCGACAGCAACCAGAAGGAGCAGTTCGCCCACTCGCCGGATCTGACACGCGAGCTGGAGAACGCGCTGATCGCGTCGTTCGACGCGCACACGAAGATGAGCACGCAGGCGCTGAACTCGGCGACCGTGCGGGCGGGCCTGCTGGAGATGTTGCTGAACCTGGGCGGGCTCTGGGAAGCCCTCCGGGCGAAGGGCGTCGCGGAGCGGGCGGGGGTGTAGCGAGGGGCCAGAGAGGTGCGCTCGCGGCGGGGGCGACCGGGCGGCGACGGATTCAACCAATCGGCTTAAAAAAAGGGCAATTCACGCCGTGAAGGTGGCTCCCCGGGACCGCCGGTGAGGCCGCGCCGGAGCGCCCTACGCTTCTGCATGTCCGAACTCCCCGTAGATCCGACCCCTCCGCCGCCCAGGTCCTCCCGGCTCGGGCTCTCCTGGCTCGACAAGATCGCCCTGCAGAACTTCGTCGACAACGACCCCGCGCTCTGGGACCAGCTCGTCGCCCAGGTGACCCGCGTCGCGCAGTCCCTCGGCGACGGCGACGATCGGGAGGAGGCCCGCGTGCGCTTGCTCTCGCGGGCCATCGCCACCGAGCGCGCCCGGCAGATCATCCTGTCGGACCGCCTCGACGTCTGCCTGAAGCGCCGCGACGACCAGGCGGTCGTGCTGCTCGAACGGTCGCTGCTCGGGGCGACGAAGCGGCTCACGCTGCTGCTGGCCGAGCACCGCAAGGCCTGCGAGCGCGGACCGCGCCGGGTGTCGATCTCCGTGGGCAACGCGAACGTGCTGGTGGCGCCGCGATGAGCCGGGTGCGCTACCGCGACGCGACGCCGCGCGTGACGCTCGCGATGATCCGCGCGCAGTACCCCCGGACGTATCGGGGGCTGCGCTCGGTGCGGCTCGCGGTGGAGGGGTGCGCGGCCGAGGTGGTCATCGACGTGCTGCCCTCGAAGGCGTGCCTCGGCGGGGAGCGGAGGTGGTTCCGCTGCCCGGTGTGCGGGGCGCCGTGTGATGTGCTGGGGTGCGTGCCGGGGAAGGGCTGGGTGTGCCCGAGATGCGGTGGGTGGCGGAGCAGGAACCGGAGGGGTCAGTTCACGGTCGGATCGCCCGACGTCTTCGACGTTGCGCCCAACGACGACGGCAGGGGTTCGAAGGTGACGCCGCTCATCCTGTGAGCGCGATAGATCATCGGGATCGTATTGGCCGGGAACGGGCGGCCTGCAAGGACGGCCATCGCTTGGAGGATCTCGCGAG
>CAIOSS010001095.1 GCA_903860995.1 uncultured delta proteobacterium
GACGAGGGCGACCTGCTCCGCGGCGAGGCCCGCGCCGACGCGCTCGCCCGCTGGCGCGCCTTCGTCCGCGACACGGACGTCGTGTGCTCGTGGGGGGTCTTCGGGACGACGCTCCTCGAAGCCGCCGGGGGATTCCTCCCGGCGACCCGCGTCGACCTGCGCCGCGTCGCGCGCGCCGAGGCCAACGGCAACGTCGGCTCACCCGGCGCGTACCTCTCCCGCCTCGGGGGCAGCGCCGACGGCCTCGTGGCCCTCGCCTGCGGCCGTGCGGGTCAGCGCCTGGCGCACATCGCCGCGCTCGCCCGGCACCTCGCCGATCAGACCGCGGAGAGCAGCGCGTCGGCCGCCGCGACCCCGGCGCGCACGGCGGCCTCCATGCTGGGCGTGGGCTGCGACGACCGCACCCAGTCACCCGCGAAGAACAGGTTGTCGTCGTAGCGCTTGATGTAGCGCTTGATGAGCTCCGCGAAGGCGACGCCCGTGACGGCCACGCCCCGGCAGCGCCCGGTCACCCGGCAGGATCCCTCCCAGAACGATCCGAGGCGGTTGACGAGCCCGCCGGTGACCGACGAAAGGGCCTGCGCCCAGAGGGCCCCGGCCTCGTCGACGATGGGCGTGAGCTGGTCGGGGTGCCGGGGCGTGATCTCCAGGTCGGTGTCCCAGGCCTCGGCCCGAAAACGCCAGCCCGCGGAGTACACGACGCCCTGCGCGAGGGAGCGCCAGAGGCGGGTGCGGGTGAAGCCCTGGTTGCCGACGATGCGCTCGAAGCGCCCGTCGCGGGTGATGAGCCCGGCGCCCCCGAAGGCCTCGATGGAGGGCGAGGTCTCGTCGGGGCCCCAGACCGTGGCGGGCGACGGGTGATCGCCGTCAGGCGCGCCGCGAAGCGATGGCGGCGAGGATGGCCTCGTGCGTGGCGGGCGACGCCAGCGGCACCACGCCGGGGCGGTCGGAGAAGGCCGCGACGGCTTCGCGGATGGCCTCGCGCGCGCTGATGGCGAGCATCAGCGGCGGCTCGCCGACGGCCTTGCTGCCGTGGATGGTGTTGCCCTGCGCAGCGTCGGGCAGGAGGGTCACGCGGAGGTCCCTCGGCGCGTCGCTGAACGCGGGGATCTGGTACGTGCTCGCCGAGTGGGTGAGCAGCCGCCCATCGCGGTCCCACAGCAGCTCCTCGCCGGTGAGCCAGCCGACGCCTTGCACGTAGCCCCCCTCCACCTGGCCGCGGTCGACGCCCGGATTGAGAGAGTCGCCGACGTCGTGGAGGATGTCCGTGCGCAGCAGGCGCTTCATGCCCGTGTAGCCGTCGACCTCCACCTCGGTGACGGCCGCGCCGAAGGCGAAGTAGTGGAAGGGCTTCCCCCGCCCGGCGACCTTGTCGTAGTGCACGCCCGGCGTCCGGTAGAAGCCCGTGGCCGACAGCGGGGTCTGCTTCAGGTACGCGAGCTCGGTGAGCTTGTGGTTGATGGCCACGGACCTCCCGTTGGCCACGAAGGCGCCGCCCTCCCAGCGCACGTCGTCGAGGGGCTCGTCGAGCAGCGCCGCCGCGATGGGTCGCAGCCGCTCACGCAGGGTGACGCACGCGTCTCGCACCGCGGCGCCGTTGAGGTCGGCCCCCGCGCTCGCCGCCGTCGCCGACGTGTTGGGCACCTTGTCCGTCGACGTGTGCATCACCCGCACCGCGTCGCGGGCGAGGCCGAGCTCGCGCATCGCGATGCCCACGACCTTGGTGTGCAGCCCCTGTCCCATCTCGGTGCCGCCGTGGTTCACCTGGAGCGAGCCGTCCCGGTAGAGGTGCAGCAGCGCGCCGGCCTGGTTGAGGAAGGTCGCCGTGAAGGAGATGCCGAACTTCACCGGCGTGATGGCGATGCCGCGCTTGATGCACGCGCTCAGCGCGTTGCTCTCCGCGATGGCGGCGCGCCGCGCGAGGAAGTCCGACGAGGCCATGAGCGCAGGCCAGATGCGCCCGAGGCGGTTGTCCTCGATGAGCTCGCCGTAGTGGGTGGTGTTGCTGTCCCCGTCGCCCCGGTAGAGGTTGCGCGCGCGGACCTCGTGCGGGGCGAGGCCGAGCGTGCGGGCGACGCGGTCGAGGATGTCCTCGATGACCACCATGCCCTGCGGGCCGCCGAAGCCCCGGAACGCGGTGTGCGAGCACACGTTGGTCTTCGCCACGCGGCCGAAGAAATCCACCGCGGGGATGTAGTAAGCGTTGTCGAGGTGGAAGACCGCGCGGTCGCAGATCGACTCCGAGAGGTCGAGCGCCCAGCCCCCGTCGGCGGTGAGGTTCACCTTCGCGCCGAGGAGCACGCCCTGCTCGTCGAAGCCCACCTCCCACACCGCATAGAAGGGGTGGCGCTTGCCGGTGAGCGCGAGGTCGACGTCGCGATCGAGCTGCACCCGCACCGCGCGGCCGGTCTTCGCCGCGGCGAGCGCGACCAGGGCCGCCCAGGTGTTGCCCTGGGTCTCCTTGCCGCCGAAGCCGCCGCCCATCCGCGGCGCCTTCACCACCACCTTGTTTCGGGCCACGTGGAGCACGTGCGACACCACCGCCTGCACCTCGGAGGGGTGCTGCGTGGAGGAGTGCACCACCACGTCGCCCTCGTCGCCGGGCTCGGCCCACGCCGCGTGGCTCTCCAGGTAGAAGTGCTCCTGGCCGCCGATGGTCAGGGCCCCGTCGAGGCGGTGGGGCGCGCGCGCGAGGGCCTCGTCGACGTCGCCGCGGCGGATGCGATGCCCGCTGGTGTGGAAGCTGTCGGCCGCGAGGGCGGCCTGCGCGCCGAGCACCGCCGGCAGCGGCGCGTACTCCACCACCACCAGCGAGGCGGCGCGGCGCGCGATGAGCTCGTCGTCGGCGACCACCACCGCGACGATGTGTCCGTGGAAGCAGACCTCCTCGGCGGCCAGGAGCGTCTCGTCCCTGCGCACGGCGCCGACGTCGTTGGCGCCGGGGATGTCCTCGGCGAAGAGCACCGCCGCCACGCCTGGCACTGCGCGGGCAGCGGTGGCGTCGCGCCGGGTGATGCGCGCGTGGGCGTGCGGCGAGGTGACGGGCCAGAGGGTGAGCATCCCGCGCCGCTGGGCCTCGTCGTCGACGTAGCGGGCCGCGCCGGTGGCGTGGAGGAGACCGCTCTCGTGGCGCAGCGCGCGCGAGGCGTCGTCGGTGGCGTCCGCCGGCGTGATCACGTAGTCAAGCGGGAGGTCTTGAGCCAGCGAGCGATCGCCCGAGACGAACTTCTCGAGGAGGTTGGGGATGAGCTGCCGGCGGTAGTCCGCGCCGCCGCGCGCGTCGGTGATGGGCGTGAACTCGTCGGCCAGGACGGCGAGGGCCGGGCGGATGCCCTCCACGGTAAACGGCAGTCCGATGAGCGCGGCCTCGGCGGCCTTCGCGCGCACCGTCGTGGCCGCGACGCCGCCGAAGGCGAGGCGCGCGTGGCGGATGGTGCCACCCTGGTCGGTGCCCACGAGGAAGGCACCCGCGACGATGGAGATGTCCATCTCGCGGCGCTTGCTCACCTTGAAGCTGTCGCCGCGAACGCGCAGCCCGTGCGGGGGGCGATCGGAGATGCCGACGGCCACCATCACTTCGTCGGCCTCCATCGCGGTCTTGCGGTAGCCCAGGAAGAAGTCCGCGAGCGCGACGATGCGCCGCCCGCGCACCGAGGCGAGCTCCACCGTCGCGTCGAAGGTCATCAGCACCGGGGCGAGGTCGCCGATGGGCGAGGCCGTGACCAGGTTGCCCGCGAGCGTCGCGCGGTTGCGCACCTGCCGCGACGCAAACACCGACAGCATCTTGCCGAGGGACGGCAGCGCCTCGCCGAGCCGCTCTTCGATCTCGGTGAGGGTGGCCGCGCCGCCGATGCGGACGACCCCATCGCGGAGCTCGATGGCGTGGAGTTCAGCGACCGCCTCGGTCGAGATCAGGTGGGGGAAGGCCCGCGGCTTCTTGTTGAGCTCGACGCCCACCTCGGTGGCGCCCGCGACCAGCACCGCGTAGGGGAAGGCCGCCCGCAGCGAGAGCAGCTCGTCGACGGACTGGGGCCGGTCGAAGCGCTCGCCCTCCCTCCCTCGGAGGGTGAGCGACGGCAGCTCCGGCAGGGGGTCGTGCAGCCGGAGGTGGAAGCGGTCGCCCTTGTCGCGCTGCTTCAGCGCGTCGTCCATCGCGTCGCGGATGGGCCGATACCCGGTGCATCGACACAGGTTGCCGCAGAGCTGGTCGGCCACCCGGTGGGCCTCGTCGCTGTCGGCCCGGTGGTAGCCCTCGAACATGGACATCACGACGCCCGGGGTGCAGTAGCCGCACTGCGAGCCGTAGCGGTCGGCCATCGCCGCCTGCACCGGGTGCGGCCCCCCCTCCGCGAGCCCCTCGACGGAGAGCAGCTCGCGCCCGTCGACCATCGGAAGCACGGTGATGCAGCTGCAGAACGAGCGCCACGTGGCGTTGCCGTGCGCGTCGCGGTCGCGCATCGCCAGCGAGCAGGCGCCGCAGTCCCCCTCGGCGCAGCCCTCCTTCGGGCCGGTGGTGCCGTTGGCGCGGAGCCAGTCGAGGAGCGTGGTCTGGGTCGAGGCCCCGGTCACGGTCACCGGTTTGCCGTTGAGCGAGAAGCGGATCGCGTCTGACATCATGAGGTGCCGCGGAGCCTACTCCAGCGCGCCCTCGGGTCGAAGCGCGCACCGCAGCGGGACTGCCTCTTCGCCGCCGGGCGCCAGGAAGCGCGTCACGTCGTCGAGCGCCTCCGCGAGCGCCCCGTCGGAGGGGCCCGCGTCCAGGCGCACGGCGTAGCCCCGCACGTCCGCGTCGCCGTCGTACAGGTGCTCGTAGAGCGCGTGCCCGAAGAGGGCGCCGCCCGCCGGGCCCTCGAGGACGCCGCCCTCGTCGATCATGGCGAGGGTGTCCTGCTCGCGGGAGCGTGCGTTGGGGAGCGCGCGCACCTCCGCCCCGAGGCGCCGAAGGTGGGCGTCGTGCTGCCGGCGCGCGAGGGCCCGCTTCGCGCGCGGATACATCGCCCAGACGAGCGCGTTGAAGAGGTCGTGGGGGTTGGCGAGGCGAGTGGAGATGAGCCCGTCGCGGTGGATGCGCACGTCGTAGAGCGACTCGACGCTGCGCAGCTTCGCGCGGCGGCTGCGGGGCGGCGACGCGGCGAAGCGCACGGGGCTCAGCCCGGCGGGGTTGACCCCCGGCCCGAGGCGATCGTTGAGATCATCGAGCGTGGGCCAGTCGGCGAGGTCGCGCAGGCGCTCCGCCGCGGGGAGCAGCGCGGACGCCCATGGCGCGTCGACGAAGGCGGCGGACCACGGCGGGCGCGGCACGCGGGCGACCCGATCAGGTGAGGCTCTCGGCGACGAAGATCACGTCGTCGGGGAGCAGGTCGAAGTCCGGGGCGCGGCCCTCGGCGATGTCCTCGGCGCGGAGCACGTAGGTGTGCCGCTCGCCCGGGCCGCCGTCGGTGTCGTGGATGATGCGGGTGACGCGCACGGTGTTCTTGTCGGCGATGGCCGTGAAGCCGCCGGCGAGGGCGATGGCCTGGGTGAGCGTGATGCACTGCTGGTGCGGAAACACCCCGGGGTGCTGAACCTGGCCGAAGATCGAGATGCGGCGGCTGTTGATCTCCCGCACCTCCACGCGGACGGTGGGATCACGCAGGATGTTCCCCCCTTCGGGGTTCTCCGGCGAGCGCTCGCCGAGCCGGCTGCGAAACAGGTCGGACAGCGCGCCTGCCTGCATCCCGGTCACCCGCACCCGCCCGAGGTACGGGAAGGTGATGCTCCCGTCTTCGCCGACCCGGTACTCGCCGCTGAGGTTGGTCTCGTTGAAGACGGTCACCGTGATGACGTCGCGCGGGCCGAGCCCGATGACGGTGCTGCTGCACCGCGTGCGGGGCGGGAGGGGCGCGCCCACCGGGCGGCGACACGCGGTCGTCAGCGCGGCGAGCGCGCAGACCACGAACAGGAGACGGCGGAGCATTGGGGTCATCTAAAGGGGCCTACGCCAGGGGTTGCGCCGGGGAGTGGTGACGTTCACCGCCGACGGCGCAGGGAGTATCCCCGGGGCGTCCGTCGAGGCAACGAGTTTGGGTCGGGAAGTGGTCGCGGTCGGCCCGGGCGTGCTAGCGCCGCGGTCGTGCGTCGGCGTACGGCAATCACGGCGGCCGTGGTCACCCTCCTCTCAGGGCTCGGGTGCCGCTCGTCGCGCCCGGTGCCCCCCGATGCGGCGTCCGGGCCCGGTGCGGCATCGGCCCGCGTCGATCCGCCGCGCGAGCCCATCCCCCTGCGCGCGCCGACGGCCGACACGGGCCCCTCCACGGTCGGCATCACCGTCCGCCCGGTCCAGGGTCCCGGGGCGGTGGTCACGGTGCCTGCCGCGTCCTTCGCGCTCGGCAGCACGCCCGGCGACCCGGGGCGCGACCCCGCGGTCGAGGCCGACCTGGTCCGGGTGCAGCTCCCGGCCTTCACCATCGACGCCCTGCCCTACCCCAACGACCCGGCGCAGCCCGCGACCCGCGGTCTCACCCGCGAGGCGGCCGAGCGCGCGTGCGGCGAGCGCGGGCGACGGCTCTGTTCGGAGCTGGAGTGGGAGCGGGCGTGCAAGGGCCCCGGCGGGGCAATGTATCCCGGCGGCAACGCCTGGGGCGGCGCGCTCTGCACGCAGGGCGAGCTCGGGCGCTGCGCCTCCGCGGAGGGCGCGCTCGCGCTGGGCACCCGCCTCGCCGAGTGGACCCGCGACGACATCGACGCGCGGGCGATCATCCGGGGCGCCGCAGCGACCGCCGTGGGCACGCTGCACCGCTGCGCCGCACGGCGCACGGCGCTCGCCTCGC
>CAIOSS010001096.1 GCA_903860995.1 uncultured delta proteobacterium
CGCCGACGACGCGATCGCGACCCTGCACGAGGCCGCGCAGGGGGCGCACCGCGAACTCGATCGCCTGGCGACCGACGCGCTCCGCACCGCGGCGCGCAAGGGCAAGCGCGTGGTCGACCGCGCCGTCGCGCGGCAGGTGGTAGCCAGCGACGCAACGCGCGAAGAGAGCGATCGATGAGTGGGGGCGACGGCCACGGCAGGGCGTCGGCATCGGCGCTCGGCGGGTCGCCCGAGATCGCCGTGCTCGACGGCCTCGGGCACACGCTGCGCATCGCCATCGCGGTGACGCGGGCGCTCAACCCCGAGCTCGCAGTGCCGTGGTCGGCGGCGTGCCCGCTGCGGGTGAAGGCGGCGACCCTGGTGCTCACGCATGCGGAGTCGCTGCTGTCCGCGCTGGCCTGCTACCGCGAGGTCGTGGACTGCGAGAGTCGCGGCCACGACGACCACGATCTGCCTTTCTGATCTCCCTCACCCTGGCGGCCACTCCCTCACCGCGGTGAGGGGCATCGCCCGACGGCGGCGACCCACCGCGCACGTTGAGGTCCATCGGCGCGACGGCGAACGAGTCGCGGTCGGCTCGATGGACATCAAGCGACAGGCGTCGGCGCGCCGCGCCGTTGATGCCCATCAGCCAGCCGGTGCGCTACGCCATCAACCAGCGCGCCCGGCAACAACATCGCAGCGCGAGCTTGTTGAAGACCGCAGCGAGCGCCTCCTGTCGGCGCCGATCCACCGCTGCGTCGAGCGCTTCGACCCAGAGGGTGAGCTTGCCGTGCTCGATGCAGGTGATCGCCGGTCGGTCGAGCAGCAGCGCGAAGACGGTGTTCGGCTCCATGACGCGCACGGCCTCGTCGTCGCTGCCGTAGAGCGCCAACGAGAGGGCGTTCTGGGGCAGTAGGTCCAGCTGCCTGGCGAGGCGCTCGGAGCCTCCCACGACGCGCGCGTTCTTGAGCGTCGCGTTCTCCACCGCCGCGACCCTCGCGCGCAGTTCGAGTTCGCGCCCATGCAGTCGCTCCACGGCGCCGTCGACGCCACGGCTCGTCGTCAGCGTGTGCCACGAGAGGTGCAGAAACAACGTCGGACCCGAGGGGATGGCGGCCGTCGTCAGGCCGAAGTAGGCCGCCGCGAGGAGGCGGTTGCCCAGCCGTGCGATGGGCGCCGCGTGCGCGTACTTCTTCGTGTAGTCGGGCTGGTAGGTCAGCGCACGGCGCACTCGACCGACACGCGGAGCCCGCCCTCGGTGTCAAAGCGAAGGTCTGCTCGGAGCTGCCTGCTCAGGGAGCGGACCAGCTGCATCCCGAGGGAGTTCGACGCTTGCGCGTGCGAGAGAGGGGCGACGCCAGGCCCGGAGTCGCTGACGGCGAGATGGACCCGCCCGCCCATCGAGCGCACTTCGACGAGCACATCGCATTCGTCTCCCGTGCGTCGGGGCCTCGTGTCGCCCTCGGCTCGCACGAGCCCATGCTTGAAGGCGTTGGTGATGAGTTCGTTCAGGATCAGCCCGAGCGGCGTCGCGACATCGATCGAGACCGCGAGGGGCTCGGCCTGCACAGAGAGGCGCGCTCGGGGCCCGTGGGCGCCTCGCAGCATGCTACCGAGGCTCCGCGCGTACTCGCCGAGGTCGATCTCCTCGAGCGACTCGTGCCCGTACAGCTGCTCGTGAACCATCGCCATCGAGCGCACCCGCCCGATGCTCTCCTGGAGCGGAGCCCGCACCTCCGGCTCCTGACACTGTTCGCATTGCAGGCGCAGCAAGCTCGAGACGATCTGCAGGTTGTTCTTCACGCGATGGTGAATCTCCTTGAGGAGGGTCTCCTTCTCGCGGAGCGACCGCTGGATGACCTCGAGCGCGGCGATCCGAGCGCTCACGTCCGTCACGCTGGCCATGACGTGTTCGTGCCCGTTCAGCATGACGCGGGCGAGCCGAACTTCCGTGTGCAGCTGAGTCCCGTCACGGCGGACCGCGATCCACTCGGCACCCGGCGCGGAATTCACTGCCGCGATTCGATCGGGGTCGATCGTGCCCGCGGGGGCGTGCTCGACGAATGCGGGGAGCAGATCAACCACCGCGCGCCCCTCGAGCGCGTCCGACTGATAACCGAACACCGAGATCGCCGCGCGGTTGCCTCGCACGACGCGAGACGTGCGATCGATCATGAGGAGCGCTTGCGGAGCAAGGTTGAACAGATCATCGAAGCGACCCTCGCTCGCCTTGAGTTCGCTCGTACGATCGACCACCTGAACCTCGAGGTCCTGGCGATGTTGGGCGAGTTCGAGAAACACGCGCACCTTCGCCAGGAGCATCGACGGGTTGTACGGCTTGACGATGTAATCGACCGCGCCGGCCGTGTAGCCCTTGAAGACGTGGTTTTCGTCGGAGTACGCCGCGGTGACGAAGATGACCGGAGTGCGGCTGGTCGCCGGGTCTGCCAGCAGAATCTCGGCGAGCTCGTAGCCATCCATCCCAGGCATCTGCACGTCCAGGATCGCCAGCGCAAAGCGGTGCCGGAGCGAGGCCGCCAGAGCCTCTTCGCCGCTGGTGGCCTTGATGATCCGCACGGGAATTCCAGCCAGCACGCGCTCGAGCGCGAGCAGGTTCGCCGGCTTGTCGTCGACCGCGAGAATGCACGCCTCGTCCCGCGTCGACTTCGGGGAGGAGCCACGCGCATCCGAGCCTGCGGTGCCTCCCGTGGCGCCCGGCGCTCCGGAATCGTAAGTCGGTGCGAGTCGGCTCACCGGACGGCCCTCTTCTTGTAAATTCTCGCGCGCTCGTCGACCGTGTCGAAGCGGTCTGACACCGCGGTGAACGAGAGCGACTCGTTGTCGCCGAGGCAGAGAAAACCGCCGTTATCCAGGCTCTCCCAGAACATCTCGAGGGCTTGATCCTGCAAGTCGCGGTTGAAATAAATCAACACGTTCCGGCACACGACGAGCTGCATCTCGCCGAACGATCGGTCCATCGCGAGGTTGTGCCGCGCGAAGGTGACGTTCTTCCGTAGCCTCCCGTCCATCGCCGCCGCGTCGTTGCCCGCAAGGTAGTAGTCCGAGAGCGAGTGCGGCCCGCCGGATTCCCGGTAGTTGCGCCCCCCCCGCAGGACGATTTCGAGCGGGTATACCCCCGTCCTGGCGGTCTCGAGGGCCGACGCGCTCAGGTCCGTCGCGTAGATTCTCGAGCGCTCGTACAGCCTGCTCTCCGCCAGGATGATCGCGAGTGAGTACAACTCCTCGCCCGTCGCGCAGCCGGCGTCCCAGACCTTCACGTGGGGCCACGTCCGCAGCATCGGAATCACCCGCTCGCGCAGGGACGCGTAGAAACCCGGATCGCGAAAGAGCGCGGTCACGTTGACCGAGAAGTACCCGACCAGCTTGTAGAACGCCGTCGGCTCGCGGAGCACGCGCCCGGTCAGCTCGGTGACCGTCTGCAGGCCGAGGTCCGCGCGGCACTGCTCCACCCGGCGGAGCACGGTCTCGCGCGCGTACTCTCGAAAGTCGTACCCGTACCTCAGGTGCAGCGCCTCCAGGAGCAGCGCGACCTCGATCTGCAGGATGTCCGGTGCCGTTCGGTTCGAGGTCATCATGCTCGGTGAGCGGTTTGACGCGTGCGCGTGCGCCGCAGCAGGTGAGAGCCGTTCATCCACGGTCAGCGAAAGAGAAGCACCCGCATCAGCGACGCCAGCCGGTCGGGATCCACCGGCTTGCTCAGGTAGTCCGTGCAGCCGGCGTCGATGCACTTCTGCCGGTCTTCCCGCATGGCCTTCGCGGTCAGCGCGACCACCGGGAGCCGCGCGAACCGCGGCTGCAGCCGCAGTCTCCGCGCCGCCTCGTAGCCGTCCATCACCGGCATCATCATGTCCATCAGCACCAGGTCGGTGTCCGGTTGCTCGTCGAGCAGCGCCAGGGCGCGCTCGCCGTTCTCGGCCTTGATCGGATGAATCCCGTGCGCGGCCAGCAGCCGGGCCATCGCGAACATCGTCCGCATGTCATCCTCGACGATGAGGACCTTCTTGCCTCGCAGCGGCTCGTCGGACTCCCGCAGATGCATGATCGCCCGCCGCTTGTCCTCGGGTAGCTCGCGCACGACCCGGTGCAGGAAGAGCGCGACCTCGTCGATCAGCCGCTCTTGCGAGCGCACGTCCTTGATGATGATCGAATCCGAGTAGTTTCGGAGGAAGATCTCCTCCTCCACGGTCAGATCGCGCACCGTGTGGACGATGACCGGGGGCATCGCCACCCGCTCGCCCGCGAGCTGCTCGAGCATCTCGACGCCCTGCATGTCCGGCAGCCCGAGGTCCATCACCAGCAGGGCGAAGCCCCCGGTGCGCAGCGCCTCGATGGCCTCCCGCGCGGTGCCCACGGCCTGCACCTTCACGTTGCCGTTGCCGATCACCCGCGCGGTCTCCTGCCGCATGAGCACGTCGTCCTCGACCACCAGCACGCGCTTGTCGGCGTGGGACGAGGCGGACTCCAGGCGACGCAGTACGTCGTCGATCTGCTCCCGCGCGATGGGCTTCGGCGCATACCCGATGGCGCCGATTCCCAGGTTCGTGGTGCTCGCGGGCTCGGCCGAGACGATGTGCACGGGGATGTGCCGCAGCGAGACGTCCTGCTTGAGCGCAGTGAGCACGGACCATCCGTCCATGCCCGGGAGCTCAATGCCGAGCACCACCCCGTGCGGTCGATGCTCGAGCGCGAGCTCGAGACCCTCTTCTCCCGTCGCGGCGTGCAGGCACTTGAACCCCCGCTGCCGCACGTGACCGACGAGCAGCTTCGAGAAGCGCAGGTCGTCCTCGATCAACAGAATGACCCGATCGTGCTCGTCGAGCGCGTCGCGGTCGTCCTCGAGCGGAGAGCGGGCGCGCGCCGCGTCGGAGGGCGCCGGACGCCCCGCGGAGGGCACGTTGGCGCTCGCCGCCGCACCAGTCGCAGTCGACGGCGCGCCCGCCTGGCGATCGCTGGCGGTGAACGTCGCGGCGCTCGCGCGCGGCGTCGCCGAGCGCCCCTCGGCGGGGCCGAGGAACTCGGGCAGGTAGATCGTGAACGTCGAGCCGCGGCCGAACTCGCTGACCAGCTGGATCTCTCCGCCGAGCAGGTTCGCCAGCTCGCGTGAGATCGACAGCCCGAGGCCCGTTCCGCCGAAGCGCCGACGGTCGCCCGAATCGGCCTGCTGAAACGCCTCGAACACGAGCCGCTGCTTGTCCGCCGGGATCCCGATTCCGCTGTCGGCGACGTGGACCGCGAACGCCCGGCTCGGATCGAGCCCGCTCCGCGACAGCCGAACCCCCGCCGCCGGTCGCGCGAACGTCACGGTCACGCCGCCCTTCTCCGTGAACTTGATCGCGTTGCCGATGAGGTTCTTCAGGATCTGCCCGAGGCGTTGGGCGTCCAAGACCACGGTCGCGGGGGCGCTGGCGTCGACCACCACCTCGAGCGAGAGGCCCTGCGCCCGCGCCATGTGATCAAACTGCGAGACGAGCGAGCGCGCGACGTCCGCGAGGTCGACCTCACCGAGGCGCAGCTCCATCTTGCCCGCCTCGATTTTGGACAGATCCAGGATCTCGTTGATGAGATTGAGCAGGTCGCTGCCGCTCTCGTAGATGACCCGCGCGGACTCGACCTGCTCGACATCGAGGTTGCCCGGACCGTTGTCACGCAGCGAGCGTGCGAGCAGGAGCAGGCTGTTGAGCGGGGTGCGCAGCTCGTGGGACATGTTCGCGAGAAACTCGGACTTGTACTTGCTCGCGAGGCCGACCTCTTCGGCCTGCGCGGCGAGCGTTCGCCGGGCCTCCTCGGTCTCGCTGCGCTGCCGCTCGAGCAGCTCGTTCTTCTGTTGTAGTTCGGTGTTCGCGAGCTCGATCTCGGCCTGCTGGGCCTTGAGCTTCTGATCGGAGAGCCGGAGCGCCGCCGTCTGCTCTTCGAGCTCGGCGTTGGTGTTGTGGAGGGACTCCTGCTGCGCCTCGAGCTCGGCGGCGAGCTGCTGCGCCCGCGAGAGCGCCGCGGCGACGCGCTCGCGGGCCATCGAGGCCTCCACCGCGACCGCGATGATGACCGCGGCCTGGCGCAGGTAGTCCAGGGCCGTGTCCGACAGGCGCGCGAGCGAGGCGAGCTCGATCATCCCGCGCACCGAGCCCTCGAACGTGAGGGGGGTCACGCAGAGGTAGCGGGGCGGGGCCTCGCCGAGGCCCGAGCCCACCCGGACGTAGTCGTCGGGGAGATCGGACACCAGGATCTGCTTGCCCTCGAGCGCGGCCTGGCCGACCAGGCCCTCCCCCGGCAGAAACCGGGTCGGAACGCCCTTGCGTCGGGTGTACGCGTGGCTCGCGAGCAGGGTCAGCGCGCGCCCGTCGCCCTCGATCTCCTGCGAGTAGAACGCCCCGACCTGCGCGCCAGTGTATTCGGCCAGCTCCGAGATGATCCGGCGGGCGAACTCGCTCGTCACGAACTGCTGTTGAAAGACGGTGTTCAGCCTCGCGATGCCGGTGAACATCCAGTCCTTCGCGTCGCGCTCGAGCTCAGCCTTGCGGGCCAGCGTGACGTCGCGCACCGTGCCCAGGGCGCCGAGCAGGCCCCCGTCGGCGTCGCGGTAGACCGTCGTGGTCAACAGCACATGGGCGCGGGTGCCATCACGGTGCAGGAGCACGAGGGGCACGTCCTGCACGCTCCCCTCCGCGAGCGCGCGCTCGTGCGCGCGTCGGGCAAGCTCGGGTTCAGAGAACAGCGAAGAGAAGCTCGCGCCGAGCAGCTGCTCTCGCGTCGCGCCGGTCTTCCGCTGGGTCGCGCCGTTGAGGTCGATGAGGTTGCCATCGGGATTCACCGCGAACAACGGCTCGACCGAACTCTCGATCAGGTTGCGGGCCTCGGTGGCCCTGCGCCCGGCCAGCGCCTCGGCTCGGCGCGACTCGGTGACGTCCCGCACGGTGACGAGCACCTCGCGCGGGGCGTCGCCGACGGCGTCGAGCAGCGCGGCCGAGACCGTGACCTCCCGGGCGGCCCCGGCGCGTCGGAGCGACAGCGTGATCTCCCGCGCGGACCCGCGCGAACGGGCCTTGTCGAGCGCCGTCAGCGCAGCCTCGCCGTCGGTGAAGTGCGCCGCGAACGCCGAGCCCAGGAGCGCCTCTCGCGGGACGCCGAGCAGCGCCACGGCGGCCTGGTTCGCCCGGGTCAACGTCCCCTCGTGCGAAACGAGCAGCACGGGCTCGATCCAGCGCTCGATCACCCCGCGCGCGAAGGTGGTCGCCCCCTCCTCGGCGCCGCGCGCCTGCCGTACTTCGGCGTTGGACCGATGGGCGTAGCGCCATCCGAGCGCGAGGGCGGTCAACGACACGGCGGTGAGGCCGAACCACGCCGCCGCGCTCGGTGGGGCGCTGGTCGCCAGCACGAGGGCGGCGCCCGCGATCGCGACACCCGGTGCGACAAGGCCCGAAGGAGAAAGATGGTTCACTGGATCCGTTCTCATTTTCTAGAACTCAGCGGTCGGTGCCCGTCGCAGGTTCTTGCGCGGCGCCCGGTGCGCGATGGGCCAGCAGCGCGTCGAGCGCCGACAGCACGCCGGCGACATCCAGCGGCTTGGTCCAGTACGCGACGAAGCCCGCGGCGAGCGCGTGATCGATATGTGCGGGGATCGCGTCGGCCGAGGCCGCGACCGCGCGCACTCCCTCCCAACCCGGCCGCGCGCGCAGCCGGGCGAGCAGCACCTCGCCTTCCGTGTCGGGCAGCCGCAGGTCGAGCAGCAGCAGGTCGGGCGCGGGCGCGCGCGCCGCGTGCACGAGCGCGTCGGCCCCATTCGTCGCGACCTGGAGACTCCACGCCGGTCGCAGCGCGAAGATCGACTCGATCAGCCGCACATTGACCTCGTTGTCCTCGACGTACAGCACCGACCGGCGCGGCCCGTGCGCCGGATGGACCGGTGCGGCTTCGCGCGCGTCGCGGGCCCCGTCGTCCGCCTCAGCCGGTGGGGCCACCGGCAGGCGTACGGTGAAGACCGAGCCGACGCCGGGCTCACTCTGCACCTCGATCTCGCCGTCCATCGCGACCGCGAGCTGCTTCGCGATGACCAGGCCGAGCCCCGTCCCTTCGGTCTCGTACGCCGGGCCGACGCGATGAAACGGACGAAACAGTTCGCGCAGCTGCGCCGGGTCGAGCCCTTGTCCCTGATCATGAACCTCGAGGCGCACCGAGACCCCGTCCGAGGTGCACGCCAGTCGCACCGTCCCCCCGCGACGGTTGTACTTGATCGCGTTGGACACCAGGTTCGCGACCACCTGACCGAGCCGGTTGGGGTCGGCGAGGGTAAGCACCTCTGGCCCCGGCTCGAGCGCGAGCGTCACCCCGGCCGCCGCGGCCGCCGGTTGCGACAGCGCCAGGACCGCGGCCGCCCTCGCCCGCATCGAGACCGGCCGGAGCTGCAGTTCGAGCGCGCCGCTCTCGATCCGGGCGATGTCGAGCACCTCGTTGACCAGCTGCAACAGCGCGCGCCCGCTGCGCTCGATGAGCTGCACCTGCTGACGCTGCGCGGGCACGAGCGGGGGCGCTCCGGGCATCGCGAGCAGCTGCGAGAACCCGATGATGCCGTTGAGCGGCGTCCGGAACTCGTGGCTCATGCGCGCCAGAAACTCGCTCTTGGTGCGGCTCGCCCGCTCGGCGGCGTCCTTGTCGCGCACGGCTTCCTCGAGGGCCACGCGATCGCTCACGTCTGCGATCATCCCGTGCCAGTGCGTCTCGCGGTCGGACACCCGGCGACCGCTCGCGACCAGCTCGTGCACGCGCTCGCGCCCATCGGCGAGCGTCACGCGATATCGTCGCTGCCACAGCACGCCCTTGTCGCGGGCCGCGAGCCGCGCCTCGAGCAGCGCCTCCCGGTCGTCCGGGTGCACGCGCTCGAACAACACGTCATCGCGCTCCCTCACCTGCTGCGGGGTCAGACCGTAGAGCGTGCGAAGTACGTTCGTCGCGTACGGCATGAACGACGGCTCGCCGTCGCGAACCACGTGCTGAAATAGCATCGCGGGCGCGAGCTCGGCCGCCTGTCGGATTCGCACCAGATCATCCTCGAGCCGCTTTCGCTCGTGAATGGGCGCCAGCGCGAGTTCGACCAGCGACGCGCCGCCATTCTCGTCCGCACGCAGGCTCGCGTACGCCAGCGCCGCGATCGCGACGCCCTGCGGCCCGCGAAGGTCGAGCCGAAACTCCTCGACCCGCCCGTGCAGTCGGAGCAGCGGGAGCAGGTAGCTCTGGTACAGCACCCCCGACGGGACGGTGAGCAGATGGTCGATCGTGGCCCCCTCGAGCGCCCCCGGCTCGAGCCCGAGCAGGGAGTGCACCCGCGCGTTGGTGAAGCGAAGGGTGCCATCGAGCGAGAGCGTCGCGAGGGCGACCGGCAAGAGGTCTGCGCTCGGAGAGCCCGCGCGATCGGCACCGCTCGCAGTCAACTCGAGGTCCCCTCGAGGTACGCCCGGATCAGGTTGATCGTCTCGGCGGGATGACTCATGTGCGGGCAGTGGCCCGACGCGTCGAGCTCCCGCAGCGTGCTCTGCTCCAGCGAGCGGTGCATGTAGGCGCCGACCTGCCGCGGCGCGATCGCATCCTGCGTGCACTGCACGATGAGCGAGGGGCGGGTGACCTTGCTCAGGTCCGCGCGGTTGTCTCCGAGGAAGGTCACCTCCGCGAAGCGCCGGGCCACGAACGGATCGGTCGCGCAGAAGCTCGCCTGCAGCTCGCGGGTCAGCTCTGGGCGCTCGCCGTTGCCCATCACGAGCGGGGCGAGGAAGTTCGCCCACCCCACGTGGTTGCTGTCCATCAGATCGAGCAGGCCCTCGAGGTCGCGACGCTCGAATCCCCCGACGTACTCGGGCGGGTCGTTGAGGTAGCGCGGCGACGGGCCGATCAGCACGAGACGCGAGAAACGCTCGGGCGCCCGGATGCTCGCGAGCAGCCCGATCATCGCGCTCACCGAGTGGCCGACGTACACGACCTCGCGCAGGCCGAGGGCGTCACAGATGCCCAGGACGTCCTCCGCGTATCCGTCGAGCGAGCCGTGTCGCTGCACGTCGTACGCGGTCAGGTCCGCGCCGCCGCATCCGACGTGGTCGAACAGCACCACCCGGTGCGTCGCCTCGAAGGCAGGCGCGACGAGCCTCCACATGCTCTGATCGCAGCCGAACCCGTGCGCAAAGAGCATCGCGGGCGCTCCTTCGGGGCCTCGGACCGTGACGTTGTTACGGCGAAGAATGGTCATCAGGAGTTCACCTGTCGGAGGTGGCGCAGGAGTTGATCGGATCTGGTTACCGTGAACAACCCCTTTGGGGGGGGCAGAAGCCTTGCGAGTGAGTGAGACGCTCCGTTTCGTGACGGCACCTCGACCTTTGTCTTCGGTCGCGACGCGGACGGCGGAGCGGAGGCCTCTGGAGCCTTCGCGTCATCATCGGACGATGCATGTCCGGGCAAGAGGGGTGATCCGCGGCCCACCGGGCCCCCTGCCCGGTCCCCAGGGCGGCGTCCTCAAAAGGACTCAAATTTCAGCATGGAGCGATGAATCGAGATCCTTCATCTCCTGGGCGTTCGAGTCCGTTAGCAGGGTTGAGCAGGGTTGCGGTGCCGCCCTCCGGTGGCCTTGTTTGCGCGGCGTCGGTACCGTCGCGGGCGTAGGTCCGGAGCTCTCGCTGCGCTAGCGTCGTGGGGGCCATGTCGCGCAAGAGGGCCGCCGCCCTCGCACGGGATCACCTGACGGACAACCACGCCGCGATCCTGGAGGCGTACTTCTCGTCGGCGAGCGTCGACCCGGGCCGCGACCTACAGCCGGTGCCAGATCGCCCGCAGGACGCCCAGCCCGATGAACACCAGGAACAGCACGATGCCGAGCACGACGCGCCCGGCACCGCCGCTCTTCACAGGCTGCTGCTGCCCATACTGCTGCATGCCGGGCTGCGGTCCGTACCCGCCCTGGGGCTGCATCCCGTATCCGCCCTGCTGCATGCCGGGCTGCTGTCCGTACCCGCCCTGGGGCTGTTGTCCGTACCCGCCCTGCTGCATGCCGGGCTGTTGTCCGTACCCGCCCTGCTGCATGGCGGGCTGTTGTCCGTACCCGCCCTGGGGCTGCATTCCAGGACCGCCCATGCCACCGAGCCCGAAGGCCGACGCGTCGACCGCCACCGTCGAGGAGATTCCGCTCGACTCGTTCTGCGGCGCTGAAAACATGTTGGGCGCGCCAGGGCCCGGGCCCTGCTGCATGCTCGGCTGCGGACCGTAGGCCCCCTGGGGCTGCGGGGCCTGGCCGTATCCGCCATGCGACTGGGGCGGCTGCTGCCCGAAGCCCCCCTGAGGACTACCCGGCGGGATCGGCCCGCCGAGACCAAAGGCCGACGCGTCCATGGCGACCGTCGACGACGACACGGCCGGCGCCTGCTGTCCGAAGCCCCCGTGCTGCGGTGCCTGATGCTGCGGTGCCTGGTGCTGCGGTGCCTGATGCTGCGGTGCCTGATGCTGCGGCGCCTGCTGTCCGAAGCCCCCCTGGGACGGCGCCTGGTGCTGCGGCGCCTGGTGCTGCGGCGCCTGTCCGAACGACGCCAGGCCCGGGCCGGGAATGTTGTCGCGATCGAATCCGAAGGACGACCCATCGACGGCGATGGTGGACACCCCGCTCATCTCCTCGTCGGTGGAGCTCGCGGGGGGCGGGTCGGGCTCCCGGGCCGGCGGGGGCGCCATCGGGCGCTGCGCCGGGAAGGGCGACGCGACCGGGCCGCCGCTGCCCTGCGGCGCGGTGGGCAGCCCGAAGGAGGCGGCGTCCATGGCGATGGTGCGCGCGGCCTCGACCTGAGAGCCCTCATGCCCGCCGCCCGCGAGCATGGCGTCGCCGTCGTCGTGCTGCGCCGGCACCATTCCGCCGCCGAGGGAGGCAGGGTCCATGGAGGCCATGCCGCCTACCATCGTGCGGGCGAACTGACCCTTGGAGCCTGGCGGCTGCGGCGCGGTCGCCGGAGCACGCGGCGGCACCGCGGGGGCGTCGGTGTTGGTCATCAGCATCGTGCCCTTGAACTTCGCCTGGGGCCGCGGCCCGGCGCTCTGCAACACCTGCCCGCAGGTCGTGCACTTCGGGGTGCCGTCAGGATTCTGCGCGCCACAGTTCGGACAGAACATCTCAATCACCTCTCACCGTCGATCGCGCGGGCCGCGCCATCGCGTGCGTCTACGCCGTCTCGAATCGCCCGTTCAGCCGGTCGAAGACGCTATCCCGTCCGCCCTGTGAACGCCACTCCGCTGCACCGCCGCGTGCTGATCCCTTGCCCGCCCTGGCGCGCCGGGCGTACCGCTCTCTCCATTGCCATGCCCGCACGATCTTCCACCCCGCCGCGCGCGTCGACCTTCACGGGCTTCGCAGACCCCTCCCTGCGCTTTTTCCGCGAGCTCGACGCTCACCAGGACCGCGAGTGGTTCATCGCCCACAAGGCCGAGTACGACGCGCAGTGGGCGACGCCCCTCGCGGCCCTGCTCGCGCAGGTGTCGCCCGCCATCGCGCGCTTCTACAAGGCCCTCCCCCTGCGAGAGCCGAAGGTGTTCCGCATCCAGCGCGACGTGCGCTTCTCGATGGACAAGAGCCCCTACAAGACTCACGTCAGCGGCCTGCTCGCGCTGCGCGGCGGCTCCGAGACCCTCGACGCCCCGGCCGCGCTCTACGTGCAGCTCGGCACCGAGAGCTTCGTCGGCGCGGGCGTGTACTTCATGCCCCCGCCGCTGCTCAAGGCCTGGCGCGAGGCCCTCCTCGACCCGCGCCGCGGCCCCGCGCTCGCGCGCCTCGTCGACGAGCTCCTCGCCCGCGGGTACACCGCCTCCGCCATCGACGCGCTCAAGACCGCGCCGCGCGGCGTCGACCCGGCGCACCCGCGCATCGCGCTGCTCAAGCAGAAGGGCCTCGCGCTCGGCTTTCCGCCCATCCCCGCGGGGCTGATCGCCACCCCGGGCTTCGCCGACTGGCTCGTCGAGCGCGCGGGCGAGACCGCCCCGGTGGTGTCGAAGCTCGCCCGCCTCCTCGACGGCTGACATCGCGCTCTCTCCCTGGACAGCCCCGACCGCGGGTGATACCTCCCCGCGGCCTTCCCACTCCGCGGTGTACGACCCGCTCGACCCGACCGGGCACAGCCACCGCAACCCATCGACAGGAGATCCCAGCACCATGCAGCTCAACATCCAGCCCAACTACCCCGTCTCCACCATCACCTGCGCCTGCGGCAACGTGGTCGAGACCCGCACCACCCGCGGCACCTTCTCCACCGACGTCTGCGCGGCGTGCCACCCGTTCTACACCGGCAAGCAGAAGATCATGGACACCGCCGGCCGCGTTGACCGCTTCCGCAAGCGCTACGCGACCACGGCCCCCAAGGGCTCTGCGGCCGCCGCCGCCGCGACGCCTGCCTCCGAGGAGTAAAACCCTCCCCGGGTCCCTCCGCCTCTGCTCCCTCCCTTTACCCTTCGCATCCTCCACCCTCCGCGCCCCGCGCGACCCTCGTGCTACGGTGACCTCCGATGTCATCCCAACAACCCGTGTGCGCTCCGAAGCAGGTCGGCGGGCAGGCCGTCATCGAGGGCGTGATGATGCGCTCGCCCCGCTGCCTCACCGTCGCCGTGCGTCGCAAGAACAACGAGATCGTCGTGCGCGAGCAGCCGTGGAAGCCCATGGTGCCGCCCGCGCTGTTGAAGGTCCCCTTCGTGCGCGGCGCCCTGGTGCTCTTCGAGTCGATGCAGAACGGCTACGCCGCGCTCCAGTTCAGCGCGTCGCAGTACGAGCAGGACCTCCCGGAGGACGAGCGCCCCGCCGAGGGTGAGGGCTCCGGCGGGGCCGCGTCGCGCCTCGGGATGGTCCTCTCCATTGGCCTCCTCGTGGCGCTGCCCAAGCTCCTCGCGTGGGGCGCCGGCCACCTCATCGGCCCGGGGCTCTCCATCGCCGACCCGCGCTTTCACCTCCTCGCGGGCTTCTTCAAGCTCAGCATCGTCGTCGGAATGATGCTGCTGATGCGCATGAATTCCGAGATGTACCGGGTGTTTCAGTACCACGGCGCCGAGCACAAGGCGATCGCCGTGCACGAGTCGGGCTTACCCCTCTCGGTGGAGAGCTCGAAGCAGTTCACCACCCGCCACGCGCGCTGCGGCACCACCTTCCTCATGGTCGTGGTGCTGGTCTCCGTGGCCGTCTTCGCGCTGGTGCTCCCGCTGTTGCTGCCCAACTCCTCGGGCATCCTCACCATCCTGGCCTCCATCGCCATCAGCATCCCGTTGATGTTCCCCATCGCGGGCGTCGCGTACGAGCTGCAGCGCATCGGGGCGCGCTTCGCCGATCACCCCCTCGCGCAGATCTTCCTCGCGCCGGGCTTCCTCGTGCAGCGCATCACCACCGCCGAGCCCACCGACGACCAGGTCGAGATCGCCCTCGTGGCGCTCCGCCAGGCGCTCGCCAACGAGGCCGCGGCGCCCGTCGCCGTGCCCGTCACCGAGCCCTCCGTGCGCACCTTCCCCTCCTTCGCCGCCTTCGCCACCGAGCACGGCCTCTAGCGAGCGCCTCGCCTCGCCGCCTCCGTAACCCTCCCGACTCCCCCCAATCGTCTCGCCAGCAGGACACCGGACCGCCGATGTTGCCCATCGCCAAGCTCGAATCACTGGTCTTCCGCGCGGAAGAGCTCGACCGGCTGCTCTGCGAGCCCGACGTCGCGAGCGACTCGCAGCGCTACCGCAAGCTCACCAAGGAGCGCTCCGACCTCGAGGTGCTCGTCACCACCTTCGAGCGCTACAAGAAGCTCAAGCAGCAGCTCGACGACGACCGCGCCGCGCTCTCCGACCCGGAGCTGCGCGAGCTGGTCGTCGACGAGATCCCCGTGCTCGAGGCCGAGACGGCGACGCTGGAGCGCGAGCTCACGTTCATGCTGCTCCCGACCGACCCCAACGACGAGAAGAACGTCATCGTGGAGATCCGCGCGGCGGAGGGCGGCGACGAGGCCACCCTCTTCGCCGGCGACCTCTTCCGGATGTACCTCCGCTACGCCGAGAAGAAGAGGTGGCGCGTCGAGGTGATGAGCGAGAGCAAGACCCTCGTCGGCGGCATCAAGGAGGTCATCGCGCTCATCACCGGCGACCGGGTGTACAGCACGATGCGCTTCGAGGGCGGCGTGCACCGCGTGCAGCGGGTGCCGCAGACGGAGGCCCAGGGGAGGGTGCACACCTCGACGGCGACGGTGGCCGTGCTGCCCGAGGCCGAGGACGTCGAGCTGCACCTCGACGAGGCCAGGGACCTCCAGGTGAGCATCGCCGCCTCGGGGGGACCGGGCGGCCAGGGGGTGAACACCACCAACAGCGCCGTGCAGCTGCTGCACAAGCCCACCGGGATGATCGTGAAGTGCCAGGACGAGCGCTCGCAGATCAAGAACAAGGCGAAGGCCATGAAGATCATGAAGGCCCGCCTGCTGGAGCTGGAGCGCAAGAAGCAGGACGACGCCGTCAGCGCCGACCGGCGGAGCATGGTGGGGAGCGGCGAGCGCGCGGAGAAGATCCGCACCTACAACGTGCCGCAGAACCGCGTGACCGACCACCGCATCCAGCTGACGCTGCACAAGCTCGACCGCTTCCTCGACGGCGCGCTGGAGGACGTGATCGTGCCGCTGCGCACGCACCACCAGGCCGAGCGCCTGCGCCGCGAGCTGGGCATCGAGACCGGGGTCACCACCGCGGCGATGGGCGGCGACGACTGACCGCGGGCGTACCGTTGCTGGGGGGAGGCTGCGGTCAGCCCGGCGTCGGACTCGTCGTCGGGGCCGGCAGCGTCATGCGGAACACCGAGCCGCCGCGAGGAGGGCAATCCACGGAGACGTCACCGCCGTGGGCGTTGGCCGCGAGCTCTCTCACGTTCATGCACGGCGCGACCTCGATGAAGAAGTCGCGCCCCATCACCTGCGCGCGCGAGCGGTTGGCCAGGCGCTCCTCAGCCTGATTGTAGATGACCACCGTGCCGCGGGCGTCGAGCACGACCACCCCGAGGGGAAGGTTGTCGAAGAGATTCGCGAGCAGCCCCAGCGAGGAGTCCATCGCGGCGGATCGTACTCGCCGCGCGAGCGATCACAACGCGATGCGCGCCGGGGTGTAGCACCACGGTCCCGGTCGGACCTGGAGATCCCGCGATTGGCTCGGACTTCACGGGGTGATGACCTCGCTCGACCCGCTCGCGACGCCAGCCGACGAGGTTGGGAGCGAGGATGTCCGGGCGCGGTCCGAGCCGCAGCCCGGGCTCCGGGAGGATCACCCAGCCGCCGGGGTCGTCGTCTCGGGGGTCGTCGAAGGGAGCGAGCGCGCCTGCGTGGTGCCCCGCTGTAGCGTGCCCCGACGGGGGGTATGCTCGCGCACCACCACCCATGGAACGCCCCTCCTTCCACCCGACCTCCCTCCGCCCGCCGCGCGCGCAGTGCCTCGCCGTCGTGATGGTGGGCCTGCCCGCCCGGGGCAAGACGTACATCGCACGCAAGCTCGCGCGCTACCTCTCGTGGCTGGGCTACCAGACGCGGGTGTTCAACGTGGGCGCGTACCGCCGCGAGCGCCTCGGCACGCAGCCGACGCACGAGTTCTTCGACCCGACGAACATGGAGGCCGAGGCCACGCGGCGCTCGCTCGCCCGCGAGGCCATGGGGGACATGCTCGGGTGGTTTCGCGGCGGCGGCGAGGTGGCCATCTACGACGCCACCAACCACACGCGCGACCGCCGCACGATGGTGCGCCAGGGCTGCGAGCGCGCGGGGGTGCCGGTGCTCTTCGTCGAGTCGCTCTGCGACGACGCGGCGATCATCGCGAGCACCATCCGCGAGATCAAGCTCAACTCCCCGGACTACGTGGGCGTCGACCCGGACGCCGCCGTCCATGACTTCAGCGCGCGCATCGCCCACTACGAGCAGCGCTACGAGACCCTCGACGCGAGCGACGGCTCCTTCGTGAAGCTCATCAACGTGGGCCGCGAGCTGGTGCTGCACGACCTGCGCGGCGACCTCCCGGGGCGCCTCGTGCGGGTGCTGATGAACCTCCACATCGTGCCGCGCCCGGTGTGGCTCACGCGGCACGGCGAGAGCGCGTGCAACGTCGAAGGGCGCGTCGGCGGCGACCCCGAGCTCACCCCGAAGGGCGAGCGCTTCGTGGTACGGCTCACGGACTTCTTCAACGAGCACGTGCTGCCCGGCGACGACGTGCAGGTGTGGACGAGCACGCTCAAGCGGGCCACGCAGACGGCGCGGTACCTCCCGGCGCCGATGGTGACCTGGCGGGCGCTCGACGAGATCGACGCGGGGATCTTCGACGGGATGACCTACGCGGAGATCAAGGCGCAGCACCCCGAGGAGTACGCCCGGCGGCAGAAGGACAAGCTGCGCTACCGCTACCCCCGCGGGGAGTCGTACGAGGACGTCATCCAGCGGCTGGAGCCGATCATCATCGAGCTGGAGCGGCAGCGCTCGCCGACGCTGGTGGTGACGCACCGCGCGGTGCTGCGCTGCCTCTACGCGTACTTCATGGACCAGGCCCCGGAGAGCTGCACCCGGCTCGACGTGCCGCTGCACACGGTGATCGAGCTCACGCCCAACGCCTACGGCTGCGACGAGGAGCGCATCGTACTGGGCGACCCGGTGACCGAGGCGGGGTGAAGGGGGGAGGGGAGGCCATCCGCCGGGTCGTTCGCGCTCCCGCCCCTCCGTGCGATGCTCCCTTGCGGAGGAACCACCCCATGCGTCAGCCACCGCCCCCTGCGCCCGCGGATGAGCTCGCCGCCGACCACGCCGCCCACGACCGCTGCGTCGCCTGGGTGCGCGCCCGCGTCGACGACCCCGTCGTCGGCCTCTTCGGCCCGTCGAGCGCCGCGTGGACCATGGTGCGCGAGCCCGCCTACCTCTTCGGCGGCGCGGCCGCCGTGCTCCTCCAGATGGCGCACCCCGCCGTCGTCGCCGGCGTCAGCGCCTACTCCACCTTCGAGACCGACCTCATCGGCCGCATCCAGCGCACCTCGCAGGCCCTCTACAACCTCGTCTTCGGCACCCTCGACGTCGCCCTCGGCACCTCCCGTCGGATGCACGCCATCCACGCCCGCGTGCGCGGCGTCGTCGACGAGCCGGGCTCGCCCTGGCACGGGCGCCCGTACCGCGCCAACGACCCGGCCCTGCTGGAGTGGGTGTCCATCACCGCGTCGCTCACCGGCCGCGCCTCCTTCGAGGCCTTCGTGCGGCCGCTCGACGCCGCCGAGGTCACCCGCGATTGGGAGGACCTCCAGCGCGGCGCCATCGTGACCGGCGTCGCGCCCGAGTTCGTCCCGGCCTCGCGCGCCGCCCTCCTCGCGCGCTTCGACGACATCGTCGAGAACTCCCCCGACCTCTGGGTGGGCCCGAAGGCCCGCGAGCGTACGGATGATCCCCGACCCGTCGGGCCCCGGGGCAGGCGGCCGCGCCGCGGGCGGAGGGAGGGAGCAACCCGTGTCGGGCGGCCCGACATCGACGACGGCGGGGACGTCGATGATCGTCGGGACGTCGATGATCGTCGGGAGGTCGATGATCGTCGGGACGTCGGGGCGGGGGATGTCCGACGGCGAGGGGGCGTCGAAGGTCGCCACGAAGACGTCCATGAGCAGTCTCGTGGTGAGCAGGTGCGATTCGGTCTCGGGCATGGTGACGCCGTCCTCGAGCACCCAGCGCTCGGACCAGCGCGGGGCCTGGAACACCACGTCCACCCCGCCCTGCACCCTCGTCACCATGCGGCTCACGATACCACCGGGCGCAGCGCTCATACCGTCACAGGAAGGCTATTTTTCAGGCACTTCATGGGTGGCGGCGGGTGGCGGCGGGGTGGCGGCGGCGGTGGTGGCCGCGGGCAGGTGCTCGCGGACCACGGCCAGCCAATACGCGCGCCCGTGGTACTGGCTCATGCGCCCGAGCAGCTTGCCGTCCCGCACCAGCAGGAAGGTCGGGATGCCGTAGAGCCCGAAGCGCCGCGCGACGTCGTCGTGGGCGCGGGCGTCGACCTTCACCACCCGCACGGCCTCCCCCGCGAGCTCGGCGAGGAGCGCGGGCGCGTCGCGGGCGAAGACCTCGCAGTTGGGGCACCCGGCGCCCCAGAAGTCGACGACCACGAGCTCGCCCCGCGGCGCGAAGACCAGCGCGTCGAAGCTCTCGCTGGTGGCGTCGAGGAGGGCCGGGTGGCCGGTGGGGTCGGGCATCGCCGCGGCTACAGCTCCGTCGAGAGGCCGTCCCACGCGAAGAGGCGCTCGTTGGGCGAGGCCACGGACATGCGCAGCAGGTCGACCTCCGCCCGCGTCGCCATCGCCTGCCCCTCCAGGAAGGCCATCAGCGCGCGGATGGGCGGCGCGGGCTCCGGCGGCTCGACGGTGCCGCGCGGCGGCGTGATCACCACCGGCCGGTCGGCCAGCTTCGTGTTGGCGAGCGAGCGCACCCGCTCGATGGCCACGTCGAAGCCGCCCAGGTGGTCGACCAGGCCGATCGCGTGCGCGTCGACCCCGGCGTACACCCTCCCCCGGGCCAGCGGCTCGACCTCCGCCACGTCGCGCCGGCGACCGCGCGCCACGATGCCCACGAAGTCGTTGTACGACCCGTCGATCTCGCGGTTGAAGGCCGCGCGCTCGTCGTCGCTCCAGCCCCGGAAGGGCGACAGCATGTCGGCCCGCTCGCCCCGGCGGATGACCTCGTGGTTGAGCCCGAGCTTCTCCAGCAGCCGCGACGCCAGCAGCCGCATCGCGATCACCCCGATGCTGCCGGTGATGGTCAGCGGCTGCGCGATGATCTCCTGCGCCAGCGCCGCGACGTAGTACCCGCCGCTCGCGGCCACGTCGGAGAAGTACGCCACCACGGGCTTCTTCTCCTTCAGCCGCTCGACCTCGTGCGCGATCATGTCGCTGCCGAGGGCGCTGCCGCCGCGCGAGTCGACGTAGAGCACCACCGCGCCCACCCGGGGGTTGGCCCGCGCCGCGCGGATGGCCGCGCCCACCCGCCGCGCGTCGGCCACGCCGCCCATGCTCGACTGCGACGACGACACGATCGCGCCGCGCACCTCGACCACGCCCACCCGCGGCCCGTCCCACATCCCGTCGAAGCGCATCACCCGGCTCAGCGCGAGGTACATCGCCGCCTTCACCAGCTTCGGCGCCGCGCCCGCCGCGCCCGTCAGGTGCGCGGGCAGCTCGTCCTCGTAGGCCAGCGCGTCGATGAGCCCCTCGCGCACGGCGTCGGGGGCGCGGTACGGGCTGTTCTCCACCATCGCCCGCGCGCGGTTTTCGTCGACGTGGCGACCGTCGGCCATCGCCCCCACCAGCGCGGCGTGCAGCCGGTCGAGCAGCGCCTCCAGCTGCTTGCGGTTGGGCTCGGAGTACCCGTCGCGGCTGAACTGCTCGGCCGCGCTCTTGAACTCCTTGCGCGCGTACACCTCGGTCTCCAGGCCGCCGCGCTCGAGCAGCGCCCGCACGAAGGTGGTCTGCGCCGCGTAGCCCAGCGGGCCCAGCGACGACTGCGGCGTGAGCAGCACCTTGTCGGCCGCCAGCGCCACGAAATACTCCCGCGTGGTGCCGCCGTCGGGCAGCCACGCCACCACCCGCTTGCCCGCCGCCCGCAGCCCCGCGATCACCTCGCGCAGGCCTGTCGCCACCGCGCTGCCGCAGCTGAGCGCCTCGACCCGCAGCAGCACCCCGTCGACGTTGGGGTCGGCCGCGACGGCCTCGGCGAGCTCGCGCAGCACCGCGAGGGTGAGCACCGGCTTCGGGGTCGCGCCCTTCAGCAGGATCTGGAGCGGGTGCGAGAAGCGCGAGAAGGGCCGCTCGATCTCCGTGATGGTGCCCTCCAGGGTCAGGGTGATCCAGGTGCCCTTCGGCGCGAGCGCCGCCCGGCGCGCCGCGGAGAGGGGGTAGAGCGCCGCGCGGAGGGAGTTGGAGACGATGGTGCTGATCATCGGGCGCGAACCTAGCGCCGCCCACCGCGATCGTCGACGGTGACCTCAGTCGAAGCCGATCACCAGCCCCGGGTCGCGCGTGGTGACCGCCCCGCGGCCCGCCGCGAGCACCATCCCCTCGGCCGCCGCCGCCCCGGTCGCGACGCTCACCGCCACGTGGCCGTCGATGA